>DATJDB010000159.1:0-16379 GCA_035497635.1 Pseudomonas sp.
CGGGCGACGTGTTCTATCTCCACAGCCGTCTGCTGGAACGTGCTTCGCGCGTGTCCGAAGAGTATGTCGAGAAGTTCACCAACGGTGCCGTGACTGGCAAAACCGGTTCGCTGACTGCGCTGCCGATCATTGAAACCCAGGCGGGCGACGTTTCTGCGTTCGTTCCGACCAACGTGATTTCCATCACCGACGGTCAGATCTTCCTGGAATCCTCGATGTTCAACGCAGGCATCCGTCCGGCCGTCAACGCCGGTATCTCGGTATCCCGCGTGGGTGGTGCTGCTCAGACCAAGATCATCAAGAAGCTGTCGGGTGGTATCCGTACCGCGCTGGCCCAGTATCGTGAACTGGCTGCGTTCGCGCAGTTCGCTTCCGATCTGGACGAAGCGACCCGCAAGCAGCTTGAGCATGGTCAGCGCGTCACCGAGCTGATGAAGCAAAAGCAGTATGCGCCGATGTCCATCGCCGAGATGGCGGTGTCTCTGTATGCCGCCGAGCGTGGCTTCCTGACCGACGTTGATGTGTCCAAAGTGGGCGCCTTTGAGCAGGCTCTGATCGCGTACTTCCAGCGCGAAAAGGCCGACCTGCTGGCGAAAATCAACGAGAAGGGCGACTTCAACGACGACATCGATGCCGGCATCAAGGCTGGTATCGAAGCGTTCAAAGCCACCCAGTCCTGGTAAGCCGCAGCGGGAGCCGCAAGGCTCCCGCCTGCTAACCCGAAAGGTGTGAAATGGCAGGCGCAAAAGAGATTCGCAGCAAGATTGCGAGCATCAAAAGCACGCAGAAGATCACCAGCGCCATGGAGAAGGTGGCGGTCAGCAAGATGCGCAAGGCACAACAGCGCATGGCTGCCAGCCGTCCCTATGCTGAGCGGATCCGCGAAGTGATCGGTCATCTGGCCGACGCCAACCCGGAATACCGCCACCCGTTCATGGTGGAGCGTTCGGTCCAGCGAGTCGGCTACATCATCGTCTCCACCGACCGCGGTCTGTGCGGTGGCCTGAACATCAACCTGTTCAAGGCCCTGATCAAGCATATGAAGGAATGGCACGACCAGAAAGTCGAGGCAGACCTTTGCGTGATCGGCAACAAGGGCGCGAGCTTCTTCCGCAGCTTCGGCGGCAATGTGGTCGCGGCCATCGGCAACCTGGGCGAAGCCCCGTCGATCAATGATCTGATCGGCAACGTCAAGGTCATGCTGGACGCCTTCCACGCCGGTCGTATCGATCGTCTCTACCTGGTGTCGAACAAGTTCATCAACACCATGACCCAGAAGCCCAACATCGATCAGCTGCTGCCCCTGGCATCGCTGGACGCTGGCGAGACCCCGCGCAAGGGTCTGTGGGACTACCTCTACGAGCCGGACGCTCAGCAGCTGCTGGATTCGCTGCTGGTTCGTTTCATTGAGTCCCAGGTGTATCAGGGTGTGGTCGAGAACGGTGCCGCCGAACAGGCTGCCCGGATGATCGCCATGAAGAGTGCAACCGACAACGCCGGAGAGCTCATCAGCGACCTGCAACTGGTCTACAACAAGGCCCGTCAGGCTGCGATCACTCAAGAGATTTCGGAAATCGTCGGCGGCGCTGCCGCGGTTTAAGAACGGTTCAAATATTCAGAGGAACCAAACATGAGTAGTGGACGTATCGTTCAAATCATCGGCGCCGTTATCGACGTGGAATTTCCGCGCGATCAGGTGCCGAACGTCTATGACGCGCTGAAGGTCGTTGGCGCGGCAACCACCCTGGAAGTCCAGCAGCAGCTGGGCGACGGCATTGTCCGTTCCATCGCCATGGGTTCCACCGAAGGCCTCAAGCGTGGCCTGGACGTGACCAACACCGGTGCCGCCATCGCCGTTCCGGTGGGCGCAGGTACCCTGGGCCGCATCATGAACGTCCTGGGCGAGCCCATCGACGAAGCCGGTCCGATCGCCAGCGACGAGCTGTGGGGCATTCACCGTGCCGCACCGAGCTACGCCGATCAGGCGGGTGGCAACGATCTGCTGGAAACCGGCATCAAGGTCATCGACCTGGTCTGCCCGTTCGCCAAGGGCGGTAAGGTCGGTCTGTTCGGCGGCGCCGGTGTCGGCAAGACCGTGAACATGATGGAACTGATCAACAACATCGCCAAGGCGCACAGCGGTCTGTCCGTGTTCGCCGGCGTGGGCGAGCGTACCCGTGAAGGGAACGACTTCTACCACGAGATGAAGGACTCCAACGTCCTGGACAAGGTTGCGATGGTGTACGGCCAGATGAACGAGCCGCCGGGCAACCGTCTGCGCGTCGCCCTGACCGGTCTGACCATGGCCGAGAAGTTCCGTGACGAAGGTCGTGACGTACTGTTGTTCGTTGACAACATCTACCGTTACACCCTGGCCGGTACCGAAGTATCCGCACTGCTGGGCCGTATGCCGTCCGCCGTGGGCTATCAGCCGACTCTGGCCGAGGAAATGGGCGTTCTGCAAGAGCGCATCACCTCCACCAAGGTAGGCTCGATCACCTCCGTGCAGGCCGTTTACGTTCCCGCGGACGACCTGACCGACCCGAGCCCGGCGACCACCTTCGCCCACTTGGACGCCACCGTCGTTCTGTCCCGTGACATCGCCTCCCTGGGTATCTACCCGGCAGTTGACCCGCTGGACTCCACCAGCCGTTCGCTGGATCCGCTGATCGTGGGTCAGGAGCACTACGACACCACCCGTGGTGTTCAGTACGTGCTGCAACGCTACAAGGAACTGAAGGACATCATCGCCATCCTGGGTATGGACGAACTGTCCGAACAGGACAAGCAACTGGTGGCTCGCGCGCGTAAGATCCAGCGCTTCCTGTCCCAGCCGTTCCACGTGGCCGAAGTGTTCACTGGCGCTCCGGGCAAGTACGTGTCGCTGAAGGAAACCATCCGTGGCTTCCAGGGCATCCTCAATGGCGATTATGACCACCTGCCGGAACAAGCGTTCTACATGGTTGGCACCATCGACGAAGCCATCGAGAAAGCCAAGAAACTGTAATGGGTCGCGCCTGGCGACAGGCGCATATCCAGGGCGGGGCTTGCCCCGCCTGACCTGACTACCGAGGCATTTGTATGGCTATGACAGTCCATTGCGACATCGTCAGTGCGGAAGAGCAGCTGTTCTCCGGGTTGGTGGAGATGGTCATCGCCCATGGTCACCTCGGTGACCTGGGGATTCTGCCCAACCACGCGCCTCTGCTCAGCGACCTCAAGCCGGGCCCGGTGCGCGTGATCAAGCAGGGTGGCGATGAAGAGATCTTCTACATCTCCGGCGGCTTCATCGAAGTGCAGCCGAACATGGTGAAGGTACTCGCCGACACGGCCACACGCGCCAAGGACCTCGACGAGGTCGCCGCCCAGGAGGCCGTCAAGGCCGCCGAAAAGGCCCTTCACGAGCAGGGGGCCGAGTTCGATTACGGCTCGGCAGCCGCCCGCCTGGCCGAAGCTGCTGCGCAGCTGCGGACCATCGAGGCGCTGCGCAAGAAATACGGCCGCGGCTGAGTCCGCGCCCCGCATTTCCGCAAGACGAGAAAGGGTAGCTTCGGCTACCCTTTTTTCATTTTGGCAGGGCCGCTGGCGGCCCAACGTGAAACCTCGCGCGCGGCGCTCGCCGGCGCCCCGTTCAGGATGCATTCATGTCGCTCGATATCGTCATTCTCGCCGCCGGCCAGGGCACCCGCATGCGCTCGACCCTGCCCAAGGTTCTGCACCCGGTGGCCGGCAAACCCATGCTTGGCCACGTCATCGACACCGCTCGCGAGCTGACGCCGCGCAGCATTCAGGTGGTGATCGGCCATGGCGCGGAAACGGTGCGCGAGCGCCTGGCGGGCGACGGTCTGAACTTCGTGATTCAGGAACAGCAGCTGGGCACTGGCCATGCCGTCGCGCAGGCCCAGCCGCATCTGCAGGCCGAGCGGGTGCTGATTCTCTATGGCGACGTGCCGCTGATCGAATCCGCCACCCTGCGGCGCCTGCTAGAGCAGGTGAATGACCGTCAGCTCGGCCTGCTCACTGTCGAACTGGCCGATCCGACCGGCTATGGCCGCATCCTGCGCGATGAGGCCGGCGAGGTGCGGGCCATCATCGAGCATAAGGATGCCAGCGAGGCGCAGCGCGCGGTGCGCGAAGGCAATACCGGCATTCTCGCCGTGCCCGGTCACTGCCTGGCCGACTGGCTGGGCCGCCTGTCTAACAGCAACGCCCAGGGCGAGTACTACCTGACCGATGTGATCGCCATGGCGGTGGCCGATGGCCTGCGCGTGGCGACCGTGCAGGCGGCCGACGAGATGGAGGTGCTGGGCGCCAATGACCGCATCCAGCTCGCCCAGCTGGAGCGCCACTACCAGGGCCGCGCGGCACGCCGATTGATGGCGCAGGGCGTCACCCTGATCGATCCGGCGCGCTTCGACCTGCGCGGCGAGGCTACCGTCGGTCGCGATGTGCTGATAGACGTTAACGTGATTCTCGAAGGCCGCGTGGTCATCGAGGACAACGTACAGATCGGCCCGAACTGCGTGATCAAGGACTCCACGCTGCGGGCCGGCGCCATCGTCAAGGCCAACTCCCATCTGGAAGGCGCGCAGCTGGGTGAAGGCGCCGATTGCGGTCCGTTTGCCCGTCTGCGTCCCGGCGCCGTACTGGGTCGCAAGGCCCACGTCGGCAACTTCGTCGAGCTGAAGAACGCCGTGCTCGGCGAGGGCGCCAAGGCCGGCCATCTCAGCTATCTGGGCGATGCCGAGATCGGTGCGCGCACCAACATCGGCGCCGGTACCATCACCTGCAACTACGACGGCGCCAACAAGTTCAGGACGGTGATGGGAGAGGATGTGTTCATCGGTTCCAACAGTTCGCTGGTCGCGCCGCTCAACCTTGGTGACGGCGCGACTACCGGCGCCGGTTCAACCATCATCCAGGACGTGCCCGCGCGCACCCTGGCGGTCGGCCGCGGCAAGCAGCGCAACATCGAAGGCTGGAAGCGCCCGGAAAAGGCCCGGCCCAAGGCCTGAGGGCGGCGGGAGCCGCTTCGGCCGCAAGTCGGAGAGGCCGGCCGTACGCCGGCCATTGGCGCAGTGCCCGGCAGCGGCGTCCGGCGCCGCACCGTCGGCCGGCATAAAGCCGGCCCCACAAGGCCAGCTCCACGCGCTTTTTGTGGGGCCGGGTTCATCCCGGCCGGCGGAGGTGAAGACCCCACCCGGGTCGCCCGGCGCGGCACAAAGCCCGCCCCACAACGCCCCGCCTAAAGCCCGCTCCACGCGGCATTCGCAGCGGCAGGGCACTCTGTTGTGGGGCCGGGTTCATCCCGGCCGGCGGAGGTGAAGACCCCACCCGGGCCGCCCGGCGCGGCACAAGCCAGCCCCACAAGGCCCCGCCTAAAGCCAGCTCCACGAAGCATTCGCAGCGGCAGGGCGCTTTTTGTGGGGCCGGGTTTATCCCGGCTAGCGGAGGTGCAAGCCCACACCGCAGGCCGCTCCATCGCCGATGGCCGGTTGCGATCCAACCCCCGCTTGCGCCATTCCCCTCTGCTATGTTTTGATTCGCGCCTTTAAAGTTTCGGATCGAAACATGCCGCTTCCCAAGCGCAATACCTTGCAACGTCGCCACGCCATCCTTGCCTTGCTCGCCGAGCAGGGCGAAATCAGTGTCGACGCTTTGGCCAAGCGCTTTGCCACCTCCGAAGTCACCATCCGCAAAGATCTGGCGGTCCTCGAAAAGAACGGTCTGCTGCTGCGCCGTTACGGTGGCGCCGTGCCGATGCCCCAGGAACTGATCGCCGACGAGCAGGCGCAAACCGCTTCGCCGTGGAAGCAGGCCATTGCCCGCACCGCCGTGGGCCTGATCCGTGAACACGCCCGGGTGATCATCGACAGTGGCAGCACCACCGCCGCGATGATTCCGCAGTTGGGCCGCAAGCCCGGTCTGGTGGTGATGACCAACTCGCTGAATGTCGCCAATGCCCTGCGTGAGCTGGAGCATGAGCCGGCGTTGCTAATGACCGGCGGCACCTGGGACCCGCATTCGGAATCTTTCCAGGGTCAGGTGGCCGAGCAGGTGTTGCGCTCCTACGATTTCGACCAACTGTTCATCGGCGCCGACGGCATCGATCTGGAACGCGGCACCACCACCTTCAACGAACTACTGGGGCTGTCGCGAGTGATGGCCGAGGTGGCCCGCGAAGTCATCGTGATGGTGGAAAGCGACAAGATCGGCCGACGCATTCCCAACCTGGAGCTGCCCTGGGCGCAGGTCCATACCCTGATCACCGATACGCGTCTCGAAGACGAGGCGCGCAACCGCATCGAGGCACACGGCGTGAAGCTCATCTGTACCGCCGCACCCGAATCCAACTAAGGAGAAACACCTATGTGTGGCATTGTTGGCGCCGTCGCCGAACGCAACATCACGCCGATCCTGCTCGAAGGCCTCAAGCGCCTGGAATACCGGGGCTATGACAGCGCCGGCATCGCGATCATCGACAGCGAAGGCCAACTGATGCGCCTGCGCCGCTCCGGCAAGGTGGCCGAGCTGGAGCAGGCCCAGCAGCAGGAGCCGCTGAGTGGCCGTATGGGTATCGCCCATACCCGCTGGGCGACCCACGGCGCGCCCTGCGAGCGCAACGCGCACCCGCATTTCTCCAGCAACGAGATCGCGGTGGTGCACAACGGCATCATCGAGAACCACCAGGCGCTGCGTGAACAGCTCAAAGGTCTTGGCTATTTGTTCACCTCGGATACCGACACCGAGGTCATCGTCCACCTGCTGCACTACAAGCTGCACGAGATGGGCGATCTGACCGCTGCGCTCAAGGCCGCCGTGCAGGAGCTGCACGGGGCCTATGGCTTGGCCGTGGTCGCCGCTAGCCAGCCGGATCGCATCCTCGCCGCGCGCAGCGGCAGCCCGCTGGTGATCGGCTTGGGCCTGGGTGAAAACTTCCTGGCCTCCGATCAGCTGGCCCTGCGTCAGGTCACCGACCGCTTCCTGTACCTGGAGGAGGGTGACATTGCCGAGATCCGCCGCGAAAGCGTGCGCATCTGGGACGTGGAAGGCCGCGAGGTGCAGCGCGAAGCCATGCAATTGCAGGACGGCGCGGAGGCCGCCGACAAGGGCGAATACCGCCACTTCATGCTCAAGGAAATCCATGAGCAGCCCAAGGTGGTGCAACGCACCCTGGAAGGCCGCCTGGCCGATGATCAGGTGCTGGTGCAGGCCTTCGGCCCGCAGGCCCCCGAGCTGTTTGCCAAGGTACGCAACGTGCAGATCATCGCCTGTGGCACCAGCTACCACGCCGGCATGGTCGCTCGTTACTGGCTGGAAGGCCTCACCGGCATTCCCTGTCAGGTGGAAGTGGCCAGCGAGTTCCGTTACCGCAAGGTGGCGATGCAGCCCGACAGCCTGTTCGTGACCATCTCGCAGTCCGGCGAAACCGCCGACACCCTGGCCGCGCTGCGCAACGCCAAGAGCGCCGGCTACCTGGCCAGCCTGACCATCTGCAACGTGGCCACCAGCTCGCTGGTGCGCGAATCCGACCTGTGCCTGCTGACCAACGCCGGCCCGGAGATCGGCGTGGCGTCCACCAAGGCCTTCACCACCCAACTGGTCGGCCTGCTGTTGCTCACCCTGGCCCTGGGTCGCAGCCAGCAGCGCCTGGCTGCCGGTGTGGAAGCCGAACTGGTGGAAGAACTGCGTCGTCTGCCCAGCCGCCTGGGTGAAACCCTGGCTCTGGAAAAGACTGTGGAAAAGGTCGCCGAGCTGTTCGCTGAGAAGCACCACACTCTGTTCCTGGGGCGTGGCGCTCAGTATCCGGTGGCCATGGAAGGCGCGCTCAAACTCAAGGAAATTTCCTACATCCACGCCGAGGCCTACCCGGCCGGCGAACTCAAGCACGGCCCGTTGGCCCTGGTGGACAGCGACATGCCGGTGGTCACCGTGGCGCCGAACGACGAGCTGCTGGAAAAGCTCAAGTCCAACCTGCAGGAAGTGCGCGCCCGCGGCGGCCAGTTGATCGTCTTCGCCGATGAAAAGGCCGGCATGGAAAAGGAAGAGGGTGTGCAGGTCATCGCCATGCCGCACGTGCATGAGGTGCTGGCGCCGATCTACTACACCCTGCCGCTGCAGCTGCTGTCCTATTACGTCGCCGTGCTGCGCGGCACCGACGTCGACCAGCCGCGCAATCTGGCCAAGTCGGTGACGGTGGAATAAGAAAAATGGCTCGGAGGAGGGGGGCTGCATTCAGTCCATAGAGCTGGAATGCCCTCGCCGAGCCGCTTCGGATTGCTGTGTTCGGACGATTTTTTGGCTCATTGCGCCTGGTAGAAACAGCGCGAAGCATGTCGCCAATGGCCCTATACAACACATCGTGCGTGATCTGTTTCCAGTAAGCGATCATCTCCTTCAATTCGCGTCAATCCGCTTTGAGTGTGATTTGGTTGCCGGATGAGGTAAAGTACTTGGCTGTCGCCAGCGGCGGCAGATGGTTGATCTGCAATCTTGTTGAGCATCTTGCTCACTGCCTTTCAGTGCGAGACGTACTGTCCTTGGGCGGTTCGCCAAATTCGGTGGCCCTTGTGGGCTGAATCGAAGGAGGAATTTCCGCATTACTGTCAGCACGCCCATCGTTGTCCGGCGCCATGCCGGGCCATCCGCAGCGCTCAGCCGCTTGCGGGATCGGGACAGCCCTCGTCACTGCCTCCCTTTGCGTCACCCACGCGGTGATGGCCCATCCTCACACCGTCGGCGTCGGGGGGCCTTGCGCACGCAGCGCCAGCAACCGACGCGCCAACCCGCGGTGGTTGAAGTCAAGGAGAATCCCTATGAACTTCCATGGACATTTCATCCAGGCTGCGCTGTTCGACATGGACGGCACCATGTTCGATACCGAACGTTTGCGCTTTCAGACCTTGCGACAGGCCTCCGGTGAGCTTTTCGGCGAAGCCATCGACGACGAGATATTGCTGGGCTCGCTCGGGCTGAGCGCCCTCAAGGCCGAGTCGCTGGCCAAGTCGCGCTACGGCGCGGACTATCCCTATACCCAGATCCGTGCCCGCGCCGACGAGCTGGAGCTGGCTCATGTGCGTGCCCAGGGCGTCCCGGTGAAGCCCGGACTCTACGAAGTGCTGGAGCGCCTGAAGAAAAGCGGCCTGCGCCTGGCGGTGGCGACATCGAGCCGGCGCGCCATCGCCGAGGAATACCTGATCAACGCCAACGTTCTGAAGTACTTCGACGCCACGGTGTGCGGTGACGAGGTGAGCCAGGGCAAGCCGCATCCGGAGATCTTTGAGACCGCGGCGGCAGCCCTGAGTTGCGCGCCGGAACACTGCCTGGTCTTCGAGGACTCCGAGAACGGCCTGCTGTCCGGCGCGGCTTCCGGCGGCCTGCCGATCCTGCTCAAGGACATCAAGGAGCCGGCCCCGGAGATCAAGGCGAAGGCTCTGCGCGCCTACGAGAGCATGGAAGAGTTCCTCGCCGAGCTGACGCCCTGCACGGCGCTGCTGCCGGTGCCAGCACTGACCGATCCGTTTCCGCAGACCCATAACGAGCACATTGCCGGCATCCATGGCTTCGGGGCCATCGGCGGTGGCTACCTGGCGCAGATTTTCGCCCATTGGGATGGCTATACCCGACCGGCGGAAATCGTCGGCGTGACCAGCAACCGCTTGTTGCGCGACCTGATCAACGCCTTCGGCAAGTACAGCGTGCATTACCCGGATCAGGCCTTCGAGCAGAGCATCGACCGGGTGCGCCTGATCGCCAGCGATGATCAGGCGGCGGTCATCGATCTCTACGCACAGGCCGAGATTGTCGGCCTGTGCCTGCCGGAAGGCGCCATCGCCCAGCAGGCCGGACTGATCGCCGACGGGCTCATCGCCCGTTACCGTGCGCAGCGCGGACCGCTTACCGTGCTGGTGGCGCTGAACAAGGTCGGCGGGGCGGCGTTTGTGCGGCGTTGCGTCGAACGGGCGCTGCTGCAACGTCTGGCGGCTGACGAGGTGGTCGCGGTGCTGGCGGCGACAACCTTCGCCGAGACAGTGGTCAACCGCATCGTCTCGCGAATTTCCCGCGACGCCTTGCTCAAGCAGGTGCGTATCAACGTGGGCAGTTTTTCGGCCGCCGTGCCGTGTGGCGGTTTCGACACGTTGCCCACCGGGCCTGGCGTGCTGGGCGTCGAGTCGCTGCTCGGCCGGCTGACCGAAGCGGCGCAAATGGACCGGGCCCTGTCGGCGCTGAATATCGTGGTGTTCCACAGCGGGCCGGACATGGCGCTGTATGCCGAACGCGGCAGCCCGATCCTGGATCGCCTGCGCCAGGTGCGCACGGTGGGCGATATCGGCGAGATCCAGTCGATCAAGAACAAGATGCTCAACGGCACCCACGCGATCATCGCTTGGTACTCGACCCTGCTGGGCTATCGCACCATCGGCCAGGGCATGGGCGATGAACGGGTGAAGCGTCTGGTGCGTCGTCTGCTGGAACAGGAGATCAAGCCGGCGATGCTGGCGCACAACCCGGCGCTGAAGACGCATATCGACACCTTCGTCGAGCGCTTCCTCAAACGCTGCGAGGACTCCTTCAAGGATGCCTGCGCGCGTGTCGGCCGTGATCCGCGGCGCAAGCTGCAGCGCAAGGAGCGGATCCTCGGCAATATCGAGCTGGCCGCCCGTCAGGGAATTGCCACGCCGATGCTGGAGTTCGGCACGGCCCTGGGCATCGTCTATGCGCTGCGCTATTCCGGCACCGAAGACAAGGAGTGCCTGTGGATCCGCGAAATGTATGGCAGGCGCGGCTCGGTTGCCGATGTGCTGACCGATACCAGCGACTACCAGGGCCGCGCCTACGCCGGACTCGATGCGGTGGCCGATCGGGCCCTCATCGCCCGTATCGCCAGCCATGTGGAACGCCTGTGCGATTCCACCTCGCCGCACTGGGACTGGCCGTTGACCAAGCCAGCCGTGCTGGAGCCGGCCTGAACGCTGGGGCCATGACGGCACCGTTTGATTGACGACCATCAAGGGTGATTGCCCGACATGCGCCTAAAGTGCGGTCGGTTTACTGCGCTTGAGGTGTTGCCATGCAACTGGTTTGTCCGGCGGGCAGTCTGCCCGCCCTGAAGGCCGCGGTGCGGCAAGGTGCCGATGCCATCTACGTCGGCTTTCGCGATGACACCAACGCCCGCCATTTCGCCGGCCTGAACCTGGACGCCAAGCAGCTGGATACCGGCCTGCAACTGATCCGCAAGGAAGGCCGCCGGCTGTATATCGCCGTCAACACCTATGCCCAGCCCGGTGGCTGGCAGCGCTGGCAGCAAGCGGTGGACCGCGCCGCCGACATGGGCGTCGATGCGTTGATCTGCGCCGATCCCGGCGTGCTGGCCTATGCCAGCAAGCGTCATCCCGCGCTGAATCTGCACCTCTCCGTGCAGGGTTCGGCGACCAATCCCGCCGCCCTGTCCCTCTATCAGCAGCGCTATGGCATCAAGCGCGCCGTGCTGCCGCGCGTGCTGTCGCTGGCCCAGGTGAAGGCGCTGGCGGAAAAGACCACGGTGCCGCTGGAAGTCTTCGCCTTCGGCAGCCTGTGCATCATGGCCGAGGGCCGCTGCCACCTGTCGTCCTATATCACCGGCGAGTCGCCCAACCTGTGCGGCGTCTGCTCGCCGGCCAAGGCGGTGCGCTGGGAACAGGAGGCCCAGGGCCTCAGCTCGCGCCTCAACGGCGTGCTCATCGACCGCTACGCCGATGGCGAAGCCGCCGGCTACCCGACCCTGTGCAAGGGTCGCTTCATGGTCAACGGCCAGCGCTTCCACGCTCTGGAAGAGCCGACCAGCCTGAATACCCTGGACCTGATCCCCGAGCTGGCCGCGACCGGCATCGCCGCCGTGAAGATCGAAGGCCGCCAGCGCAGCCCGGCCTATGTCGAGCAGGTCACCCACGTCTGGCGCGAGGCGCTGGATGCCTACAAGCGCGCGCCGCAGGCGTTCGCTGTGCAGTCCGGCTGGCGTGCCGCACTGGGCGGGCTGTCGGAAGGCAGCCAGACCACCCTGGGCGCCTACCACCGTGCCTGGCAGTGAGGAGAGCCGCATGAAACTCAGTCTGGGACCGGTCCTGTTCTACTGGACCCGCGAAAAACTCGACACCTTCTACGCCGAGATGCTCCAGCAGCCGCTCGACATCATCTACCTGGGCGAAACCGTCTGCTCCAAGCGACGCGCCTACAGCCTCGACGGCTGGCTGGGCCTGGCCCGCGAGCTGCGCGAGGCCGGCTGCAAGGCCGAGCTGGTGATCTCCGGGCTGACCCTGATCGAGGCCGCCAGCGAGCTGTCCAGCCTGCGTCGGCTGTGCAACAACGGCGAGCTGCTGGTCGAGGCCAACGACATCGGCGCCGTGCAGATGCTCAACGAAAGCCGCCTGCCGTTCGTCGCCGGCCCGGCGCTGAACATCTACAACGGCCAGGCGCTGGCCGAACTGATCGACATGGGCATGCAGCGCTGGTGCCCGCCGGTGGAATGCTCCGGCGCGCTGGTACGCGACAGCCTGCAGCAGCTGGATACGCTGGGCGTGGCGCGCCCCGAGGTGGAACTGTTCGCCTACGGCCACCTGCCGCTGGCCTATTCGGCACGCTGCTTCACCGCCCGCGCCGAGAACCTGCCCAAGGACGACTGCCAGTTCGTCTGCCAGAACTACCCGGAAGGCATTCCGCTAATGAGCCAGGAGGGCGAGGCGATGTTCACCATCAACGGCATCCAGACCATGTCTGCCAAGGTCTGCAACCTGCTCGCCGAATACCCGCAGATGCGCGACAGCGGCGCCGACATCCTGCGCCTGAGCCCGCGCGCCGAAGGCATGGCCGAGATCATTCGCGGCTTCGATGCGGTGCGCGGCGGTGCGCTGCCGCCGCTGGCCATCGACGGCTGCAACGGCTACTGGTACGGCCAGCCCGGCATGCTGCGCGCCGAGGAGGCTGGCCTGTGCTGACCCTCAATCCGAAACTCGCCAAGCTGGCCCTCAAGGCCGGCGCACCGCTGCTGCCGCTGAGCCGCCACGTGCCGTTTATCATCCAGAAACAGGTGCTGGAGCGCGCGGTGGCGCGCATCTTCGCCGCGCCGCTGGCCGATGGCGCCTTCGACCTGCTCGAAGGGCGCTGGCTGCGCCTGGATGTCAGCGACCTGGGCCTGGCCTGGAACATCACCCGTACCCCGGGCGGTCTGCAACTGGTGCGCGGCGCCAAGGCCGACGTGTGCATTCGCGGCAACTGGAAGGAATTCCTGTTGCTGGCCAGCCGTCAGGAAGACCCGGACACCCTGTTCTTCCGCCGCCGCCTGGTGATCGAAGGCGACACCGACCTCGGCCTGGCGATCAAGAACCTGCTCGACAGCCTCGATCCGGACGACATGCCGGCCTGGCTGTGGCAGATGCTGCGCACCCTGGGTGAGGCGGCCAAGGAGGAGGCGCCGCCGGCGCAGCCCGCCACCAGCCAGTAACCTGCGGGGGATGGGCCGCCACGCTGGTCTACGCTTGAGTTCCAGTACCCCATCGGAGGAACTGGAACATGCAGGCGACTCTCCCCCCGGCCTTGCGCACCCTGCGCTTGCCGCTGCGTCTGCGGCTCTGGGATGGCCAGCAACTGGAGCTCGGCCCGGAACCGCGCGTCACCCTGGACATCAACGACCCGTCGCTGCTCGCTCTGCTGGCGAACCCGCGGCTGGATGACCTGGCCGGTGCCTATATCGATGGCCGGCTGGACCTGAGTGGCGCGTTGCCCGATGTGATTGCCCTGGCCGACCAGCTCAGCACGGCCATGGGGGTAACCGAGGCCAGTAGCCCCGGTGCGCAGAATGCCCATGATCGGCAGACCGATGCCGAGGCCATCGCCTACCACTACGACCTGTCCAACGACTTCTACGCGCTGTGGCTCGATCCGGAGATGGTCTATTCCTGCGCCTATTTCCCGAGCGGCACGGAAGACCTGGCCAGCGCCCAGCGCGCCAAGCTGCATCACCTGTGTCGCAAGCTGCGCCTGCAACCCGGCGAGCGTCTGCTGGATGTCGGCTGCGGCTGGGGCGGCCTGGCACGCTTCGCGGCCCGCGAATACGGCGTCCAGGTCACCGGCATTACCCTCAGCCGCCAGCAACTGGCGCTGGCCCGGGAACGGGTCGCGAACGAGGGGCTGAACGATCGCGTGGCCCTGGAACTGATGGATTACAGGGACCTGCCCGGTGATGGCCGCTTCGACAAGGTGGTCAGCGTCGGCATGTTCGAGCATGTCGGCCATGCCAACCTGGGGCTGTATTTCCGCCAGCTGTTCGATGCCGTGAAGCCCGGTGGGCTGGTGCTCAATCACGGCATCACCTCGCGCTACCCGGATGGCCGACCGGTGGGTCGTGGTGCCGGGGCGTTCATCGGTCGTTACGTGTTTCCCCATGGTGAGCTGCCACACTTATCCACAGCCATCGCACGGATGAGCGAGCAGGGGCTGGATGTCGTGGATGTGGAAAGCCTGCGCCTGCATTACGCGCGCACCCTGGAATTCTGGAGCGCCAACCTCGAAGCCCGCCTGCGAGAGGCTGCGGCGCTGGTCGAAGAAAAGACCCTGCGCATCTGGCGCCTGTACCTGGCCGGCTGTGCCTATGGCTTCCGGCACAACTGGATCAACCTGCACCAGATCCTCGCCGTGCGGCCGCTGGCCGACGGCTCGCATAACCTGCCCTGGAGCCGCGCCGACCTGTACGCCTGACGCCCTGCTGCACTAGCGGGCCGGCGCCAGCGGATGAAGGCGAGCTGCACACGCGGCCCGCCTGGCATACCATGCCGTTCCGTTCGTTTGCCGAGTCCGGCCGTGCCCCGTCTGCGTCGTTCCGTCCTGCTCCCCATCCTGTTTATTGTCTGCGGCGGGCTGCTGTGTGTCTGGCTGGCCGGTCGGCTGGGTGAGCGCAGCGCCTGGGAGGCGCGCAGCCTGGAAGGGCGTGCCCAGCTCGAACTCTACCGGCAGAACCTGCATACCCTGGTGGAGCGCTTTCGCGCCCTGCCGGCGCTGCTCGCCGAAGACAGCGCCGTACACCGACTGCTGCGCGACCCGCACAACCCGGCCCTGCGCCAGGCCCTCAACGAGCGGCTGGCGCGGCTCAACCAGGCCGCGGGCTCCAGCGTGCTCTATGTACTCGATCGTCAGGGCATGACCCTGGCCGCCAGCAACTGGAATGAGCCGAGCAGTTTCGTCGGCCACGACTACCGGTTCCGCCCGTATTTTCGCAATGCGCTGGAGCAGGGCGCCGGGCGCTACTTCGCGGTCGGCGTCACCACCGGCATTCCCGGTTACTTCTTCTCGCGGCGCGTCGATGATGGCGAGCCGCTCGGCGTGCTGGTGGTCAAGCTGGAACTGGAAGAGCTGCAGCGCGACTGGGTGGGACAGCACGGCACCCTGCTGATCAGCGACAACCATGGTGTGGTGATCCTCAGCAACCGGCCGGCCTGGCGTTTTGGTCATCTGCACGCGCTGAGCGCCGAACAGCGCATGCGTCTGCGAGCCGAGCGCAAGTATGCCGAGCAGAACCTGCGTGCCCTGGACAGCGAGACACGGCTCGCTTTCAGCGATGGCGAGTTGCGCCGCGTGCAGGGGCCGGACGGCGAGCGTGACTATTTCTGGCAGCGCCAGGCCCTGCCCACCGAGGACTGGACCCTGCACCTGCTGCAGACCCCCGCCGTGGTGGGCAACAGTGTCCTGGCCTATCGGGTGATCGCCGTCGCGTTGTGGCTGGCGCTGGCCTTCGGTGCCCTGTACGGGCTGCAGCGCCGGCGCAATCGCCTGTTGCTGCGTCGCAGCCGCGCCGAGCTGGAGCGCCTGGTAGTCGAGCGCACCGAGCAACTGCGCAAGACCCAGGACGGGCTGGTGCAGTCCGCCAAGCTGGCCGCCCTCGGCCAGATGTCCGCCGCCCTGGCCCATGAACTGAACCAGCCGCTGACCGCCCTGCGCATGCAGCTTGGCAGCCTGCGCCTGCTGCAGCGCAGCGGCCGCGCCGCGGACATGGCCGAGGCGCTGGAACAGATCGACGGGCTGGTGGCGCGCATGAGTGCGCTGACCGGCCACCTGAAGACCTTTGCCCGCAACAGCCCCGGCGGATTGCGTGAACAGCTGCGCCTGGCGCCCGTGCTGGATCGGGCGCTGCAATTGCTGGCGCCGCGCCTGCGTGACGGAACCGTGCGGGTGGAGCTGAGCGTCGATCCACGGGCCGAAGTGCTGGGCGAATCGATCCGCGTCGAGCAGGTGCTGGTCAACCTGCTGGACAATGCCCTGGATGCCTGTGCCGGTCAGGCGGCGCCGCAGCTGAGCATCGCCACGCGCCGCGAGGGCGATGACTGGGTGCTGTCGATCGCCGACAACGGCGG
>DATJDB010000160.1:0-5931 GCA_035497635.1 Pseudomonas sp.
ACACATATTGCGTGCCTTCAGCGATTTCTCGCAACCTATCTAGGAAGAATTCCTTTTGCTTATTCTGGAGCTGCACTTCATCGAGAAATACGACGTCTTCATCCGCATCTCCGTCTGGCTCGATTATGTGAAAGATGAAACTGACAATTTCCAAGCTCTCACGCTGAGCCTGACTCAGCACGCCATCCAGTGGTACTGCCATTTCGCTATTCCCTCCAGCGGCCGCCTGCATGCCGATCCAACCGCTCGTGTTTATCCATCGAGATAGTTACCCTTTGAGTCTGTAAATTTACACAAAAAACTGGGTATAGCGAAATGCCATTTTGTAATCACTAAAGCCGCATTTGAGAAAAGCAAAAAAGCGGATTAGCCAGACGACAACTAAATCATCCCCCTTCGGTGCGCCCCTGCCTGGGCCGCAGCGACTGAACCCCTGGCAGGATTCGCAGGCCAGTCCGTATTCCCCTTTTCTGCTCGCACATCCCCTTCAATACTCCACCTTCCCCCGCCCAGCCTTGATCGCCGCCCGCTGGCTCTTGCCTTCCAGACGCCGCTTTTTCGAGCCGAGGGTCGGCTTGGTTGGGCGCCGGGCCTTCTCCACCTTGCCAGCGCTGCGAATCAGTTCGGCCAGGCGTTGCAGGGCATCCAGACGATTCTGTTCCTGGGTGCGGTACTGCTGCGCCTTGATGATGACCACCCCGTCGGCGGTGATGCGGCTGTCGCGCAGCGCCAGCAGGCGCTCCTTGTAGAACTCCGGCAGCGACGAGGCACGGATATCGAAGCGCAGGTGCAGCGCGCTCGACACCTTGTTGACGTTCTGCCCGCCGGCGCCCTGGGCACGGATCGCGCTCAGCTCGATTTCGCAGTCGGGCAGCTCGACGGAGTTGGAAATGTGCAGCATGGCGGACTCGGGGAATGGCCGGGCCGACAGGATAACCCCCGGCCCCGCCTGGCCGCGACCCGCGCTCCGACCGGTGCAGAGCCCAGCGGCGGCCGGAAAAAGCGCCGACCGCCCTGCGCGCGTTGGTCCTTCACGGCGCCGGGTTCAGAACCGCCATTCCGGTTTGAACAGCCCAGCCACAAAAAACAGCGTGGTAAAACCCCACGCCTCCACCGCATAAAGCCGAATCTGCTCGGCGTTCCAGCCCCACGCGAACCACTCCAGAAAGACCATGCTTTTCCAGCCTTCGAGCCAGCGTGCGCCGCCCCAACTGATGATCCATTTCCAGAACAGGCTGTTCAGGCAGTAGAGCGCAACGAATTCTCCGGTCTCCACGGATGCTCCTCGGCGATGGTCGGGGAGCCGGAGTCTATGCACAGCGGCCTGTGCCCGGATTGACGGCGATCTCGTTGCAGCCGGAACCACGCGGCTTCGCTGCAATGCACATCGGCGATCGTGAAAGCGTTGGCCACCGGGCGTGGCTTCGGTGGAATCCGAATCGGCGGCCGGGAAAGCGCCGACCGCCCTGCCGGAACGCCGTCCGTTATGCCTCTGCAACACCACCACCGCCGACCGCCCTCGCCTCGCTCCACGGTCGAACAGGCTGTGGCACAGCACTTTGCTTGTTTCTGATCAAGGAGCGAGGGCGCGGCCTCGGCGATTCTCCCACCCAAAGGAGGCCTATTCGGTCTCGCGAGGAGAATTTTCCATGCTGCGAATCAGCCATTACCTGCGTGCGCTGGCCCGGCCGGAGGCCGGTCCCGTGCTGGGTGCGCGGGGCACGCCGGGCACCCGGCCGCCGGTGGTGATCTGGAACCTGCTGCGGCGCTGCAACCTCACCTGCAAGCACTGCTACGCCACCTCCGCCGACAGCGAGTTCCGCGACGAGCTGGACACCGCAGAGGCGCTGCGGGTGATCGACGACCTGCACGCCGCCGGGGTTAAGGTGCTGATCCTTTCCGGCGGCGAGCCGCTGCTGCGCGAAGACATCTTCGAGCTGTCCGCCTATGCCCGGGACAAGGGCTTCTTCGTCGCGCTGTCGACCAACGGCACGCTGATCGACGCGGGCAACATCGACCGGATCGTCGCGGCCCAGTACGACTATGTGGGCATCAGCATCGACGGCCTGGAAGCGGTGCACGACGACTGGCGCCAGCTCAAGGGCAGCTTCGCCGCCTCGATGCACGCCATCGACCTGTGCCGGGCGCACGACATCCGCGTCGGCCTGCGCACCACCCTCACCCAGTACAACTATCCGCAGCTACCCGAGATTCTCGCGCTGATGAGGGAGCACGACGTGCAGAAGTTCTACCTCTCGCACCTCAACTACAGCGGGCGCGGCAAGCGCAGCCGCAAGGCCGACGCCCACCACCGCATGACCCGCGACGCCATGGGCCAGCTGTTCGAACAGGCCTGGGCCGATGTCTGCAACGGGCTCGACACCGATTTCGTCAGTGGCAACAACGACGCCGACGCCATTCTGCTGCTGCAGTGGGTGCAGGAAAACCTGCCGCAGCACGCCGCCCGCCTGGAGAAGATGTTGCGCGCCTGGGGCGGCAATGCCTCGGGCAGCGGCATCGCCAACATCGACAACACCGGCGCCGTGCACCCGGACACCTACTGGTGGCAGCACACCGTTGGCAACGTGCGTCAGCGCAGTTTCCGCGACATCTGGCTGGACAATCCCGATCCGCTGCTGCTGCAGCTGCGCGAGCACCCGCGCGCCGTGAAAGGCCGTTGCGCCGAGTGCCAGTGGCTGTCGATTTGCAATGGCAACACCCGAACCCGCGCCTGGGCCGAAGGCAACCTGTGGGGCGAAGACCCCGGCTGCTACCTGAGCGACACGGAAATCGGCCTGCCGGAAACCCTGTGCATTCCCAGCGTGCAGATCGCCTGACTGCATTCGACATAAGCGGCCGCCAGAGCCGCCGATGAAACGAAATAAGGAGTCCGCATGGACCAGCTCACGTTCCCCCCTGCACTGCACGCGACACTCGTTCCCGGCGAAGTCGCCCTGGTCGGAGCCGGTCCCGGCGATCCCGGCCTGCTCACCCTGCGCGCCTGGAGCCTGCTGCATCAGGCCGACGCGGTGGTCTACGACCGTCTGGTCAGCGACGAACTGCTGGCTCTGCTGCCGGCGCGTTGCGCCCGCCATTACGTGGGCAAGGCCAGCGGCTATCACAGCCTGCCCCAGGAACAGATCAACCAGCTGCTGCTGGACCTGGCTCGCGACCGCCTGCGCGTGGTGCGCCTGAAGGGCGGCGATCCGTTCATCTTCGGCCGCGGCGCCGAGGAGCTGGAATTCCTGCTCGATCAGGGCGTGGACTGCCAGGTGGTACCCGGCATCACCGCCGCCTCGGGCTGCACCACCTACGCCGGCATCCCGCTCACCCACCGTGATCTGGCGCATTCCTGCCAGTTCATCACCGGCCACCTGCAGCGCGACGGTGAGCTGAAGCTGCCGTGGAACAGCCTGGCCAATGGCGGCCAGACCCTGGTGTTCTACATGGGTCTGGCCAGCCTGGGGGTGATCTCCCGCAACCTGATCGCCGCCGGCCTGGCCGCCGACACGCCGGCCGCACTGATCAGCCATGGCACCCATGCGGATCAGCGCGTCGTGCGCGGCACCCTGGCCGAGCTGGACGAGCTGGCCTGCAGCAATCAGTTGAGCGCGCCGGCGCTGACCGTGATCGGCAAGGTGGTCGGCCTGTTCGCCGAGCGCACTCCGCAGTTCCCGGCGCGCCTGGTCGCCACGGAGGAAGACCCATGCGACTGATCATGACCCTGCTGGCCGTCGCCGCCCTGCCGGCGGCGACCTTCGTGGCCCTCGACCTGTGCATTCCCAGCGCCAAAGCCGCCACGGTGGATGCCGACACCCTGTACCGCCAGCACTGCCTGGCCTGCCACGGTGAGAACCGCCTGGGTGGCGCCGGCCCGGCCTTGCTGCCGGAAAGCCTCGGTCGCCTGAAACCCGCCGAGGCGATCAAGGTCATCCGCGACGGCCGCCCCGCCAGCCAGATGGCCGCCTACAGTCATCTGCTGGACGAAACCCAGATCCAGTCGCTGACCGACTACCTGTACACGCCGCCCGCCGTGGCGCCGCAATGGACCGACGCCGACCTGCGCGCCAGCCATCGCCTACTGGCCGACGTGAAGGCGCTGCCCATCACGCCGCAACACGGCGCCGATCCGCTCAACCTGTTCGTGGTGGTGGAAGCCGGCAACCATCAGGTACGCATCCTCGACGGCGACCGCTTCGAGGAGCTGGCCAGGTTCCAGTCGCACTTCGCCCTACATGGCGGGCCGAAGTTCTCGCCGGATGGGCGTTTCGTCTACTTCGCCTCGCGTGACGGCTGGATCAGCGTCTACGACCTGCACAACCTGAAAATGATCGCCGAGGTGCGCGCCGGCCTGAACACCCGCAACCTGGCGGTCAGCAACGACGGCCGCTGGGCACTGGTGGGCAACTACCTGCCGGGCGAACTGGTGGTGCTGGACGCCCGCGACCTGTCGCTGGTCAAGCGCATCCCAGCCGCCGGACTGGATGGCACGGTGTCGCGCGTCAGCGCCGTGTATACCGCGCCGCCGCGCGACAGCTTCGTGGTCGCCCTGAAGGACGTGCAGGAAGTCTGGGAGCTGTCCTACGCCGGTCAACCGACATTCGAACCGCGCCGCATCCCGGCGGCGGATTTCCTCGACGACTTCTCCTTCACCCCCGATTACCGCCATCTGCTAGCCACCTCGCGCAAGGCCAAGGGCGGCCAGGTGATCGACCTGGACAGCGGCAAGGCGCTCACCGACATTCCGCTGCCGGGCATGCCGCACCTGGGTTCGGGCATCTACTGGCAGCGCGACGGCAAGTGGGTGTTCGCCACGCCGAATGTCAGCCAGGGGCTGATCTCGGTGCTGGACATGCAGACCTGGAAGCTGATAGAGGAAATCCCCACCGAGGGGCCGGGCTTTTTCATGCGCAGCCACGCCAACTCGAAATATGCCTGGACCGACGTGTTCTTCGGCCCCAACAACGACGCCATTCACCTGATCGACAAGCAGACTCTAAAGGTGGCGCACACCCTGCGGCCGATGCCCGGCAAGAATGCCGCCCACGTGGAATTTACCCGCGACGGCAAGCACCTGCTGCTGAGCGTCTGGGACACCGATGGCGCGCTGCTGGTGATCGAGTCCGACACCCTCAAGGAGATCAAGCGCATCCCCATGAACAAGCCCTCGGGCAAGTACAACGTGGGCAACAAGATCGGCTTCGTGGAAGGCACCTCGCACTGACGTAGATCGACCTCGGGTCCTGCGTCTGGCCGCGCCCAAAAGCTCGCGAATGAATTCGCTCCCACAGGGTCGGTGCGGGCAATGCTGTTGTGGGAGCGGCGCCGACCGCGCTCGGGTCCTGTGCCTGGCCGCGACCAAAAGCTCGCGAATGAATTCGCTCCCACAGGGTCGGTGCGGGCAATGCTGTTGTGGGAGCGGCGCCGACCGCGCTCGGGTCCTGTGCCTGACCGCAACCAAAAGCTCGCGAATGAATTCGCTCCCACAGGGTTCATCGCCGAGCGCCCGGCGATTCCCGATCCCGTCGCTATGCTCTCTGGGTTGACAACCCCTCTGAGGAGAGCCCATGAAGCTGCACATCACCCTGTTCGCTCTGCTGCTTGGCAGCGGCGCCGCCGTTGCCGACACCACCGTCACCTTGCACGCCGTCGATAGCCACGGCGTTGGCCAGGCGCTGGGCGAGGTCACCATCACCACCACGGAACACGGTCTGGTGTTCGCACCCGACCTACATGGGCTGACCAGCGGCCTGCACGGTTTCCACGTGCATCAGAACCCCAGCTGCGAACCGGCCGAGGTCAACGGCACCGCAACCGCTGCGGGAGCCGCCGGCGGGCATTACGACCCGCAGAACGCTGGCAAGCACGGCACGCCCTGGGGTGATGGCCATCTGGGCGATCTGCCGGCGCTGTATGTGGATGCTCAGGGCA
>DATJDB010000161.1:0-18545 GCA_035497635.1 Pseudomonas sp.
GATCTGGAGCTGGGCTCCTTCGACGCCCAGGAGGTGCTGGATCTGGTCGGCCGGGAAATTGCCCCCCATTACTACAACAAGGCGATCGCCGATACGCAGGCCCTGCTTGCCGACCGCTTCGCCAGTATCGAAAGCGATGTGTGGGCACTCGAAAAGAGCTGACCCTTGCTTCATCGATGACCCGATTACCGATTCGAGCAGGTTCCGAGCAATGCTGATTATCCCCGCTATCGATCTGAAGGACGGCGCCTGCGTGCGCCTGCGCCAGGGCCGCATGGAAGATTCCACGGTGTTTTCCGACGACCCGGTGAGCATGGCCGCCAAGTGGGTGGAAGGCGGCTGCCGCCGTCTGCACCTGGTGGACCTGAACGGCGCCTTCGAAGGCCAGCCGGTCAACGGCGAGGTGGTGACCGCCATCGCCAAGCGCTATCCGAACCTGCCGATCCAGATCGGCGGCGGCATCCGTTCGCTGGAAACCATCGAGCATTACGTCAAGGCCGGCGTCAGCTACGTGATCATCGGCACCAAGGCGGTCAAGCAGCCCGAGTTCGTCACCGAGGCCTGCAAGGCGTTCCCCGGCAAGGTTATCGTCGGCCTGGACGCCAAGGACGGTTTCGTCGCCACCGACGGCTGGGCGGAAGTCTCCAGCGTGCAGGCGGTGGACCTGGCCCGGCGCTTCGAGGCCGATGGCGTGTCCGCCATCGTCTACACCGACATCGCCAAGGACGGGATGATGCAGGGCTGCAACGTCGAGGCCACCGCCGCGCTGGCCGCCGCCAGCCGCATCCCGGTGATCGCCTCCGGCGGCATCCACAACCTCGGCGACATCCAGAAGCTGCTCGATGCCCGCGCACCGGGCATCATCGGCGCCATCACCGGCCGCGCCATCTACGAGGGCACCCTCGACGTGGCCGAAGCCCAGGCGCTGTGCGACAGCTTCAAGGGCTGATGTGAGCTGTAGGGTGGACAACGCTTTGCTTGTCCACCGCAAACCTGGTGACCCGGTGGACAACGCTACGCGGTGTCCGCCCTACGAGAGATACCTGTTATGGCCCTCGCCAAACGCATCATCCCTTGCCTCGACGTGGACAACGGCCGCGTGGTGAAGGGCGTCAAGTTCGAGAACATCCGCGACGCCGGCGACCCGGTGGAGATCGCCCGCCGTTACAACGAACAGGGCGCCGACGAGATCACCTTCCTGGACATCACCGCCAGCGTCGATAACCGCGACACCACGTTGCACACCGTCGAGCGCATGGCCAGCCAGGTATTCATCCCGCTCACCGTGGGCGGTGGCGTGCGCACCGTGCAGGACATCCGCAACCTGCTCAACGCGGGCGCCGACAAGGTTTCGATCAACACCGCCGCAGTGTTCAATCCGGAATTCGTCGGCGAGGCCGCCCAGCGCTTCGGCTCGCAGTGCATCGTGGTGGCCATCGACGCCAAGAAGGTTTCCGCGCCGGGCGAGACGCCGCGCTGGGAAATCTTCACCCACGGCGGACGCAAACCCACTGGCCTGGATGCTGTGCTGTGGGCGAAGAAGATGGAAGACCTGGGTGCCGGCGAGATCCTGCTGACCAGCATGGACCAGGACGGCATGAAGAACGGCTTCGACCTGGGCGTGACCCGCGCGATCAGCGAGGCGGTGGGCATCCCGGTGATCGCCTCAGGCGGTGTCGGCAACCTGCAGCATCTGGCCGACGGCATTATCGAAGGCAAGGCCGATGCGGTGCTGGCGGCGAGCATCTTCCACTTCGGTGAATACACCGTGCCGGAAGCCAAGGCCTACATGGCCGCGCGCGGCATCGTGGTGCGCTGAGTCCAGATCTGGGCCGGTTGACGCCGGCCAGCGGGCTCTGGCTGCCTGTAGGAGGGACTTTAGCGATTCGCGTGCGGGCCACAGCATCGCGGCTAAAGGCGCTCCCACAAAATCCTGCCGATACACAGTGACGCCACCGATGCCTTGTGGGGCCGGCTTTATGCCGGCCGACGGGGCTTCGGGTGTGTGCCCAGGGGCCGCTTGGCAGCGGCCTTTGGCCGGGATAAACCCGGCCCCACAGGCTTACCTCGCCTACCGATACATGCCTTTCTCGCCATGCGCCGGCATGGCCTGGTTGCCGCGCAGGGCAATCATGGGCGGCACGTCGATCCAGTCGATGCCCTGCTCCGCCAGCTTGGGTAGTTCGCGCTCCAGTACGGCCAGGGTGCTGGCGTGCGGGTGGCCGATCATCACCACAGAACCCTGACGGCGGGCGATGTCCAGGCCGCGATGGAAGGCGGCGGCCACCGCTTCCGGACTGGTGTCGTGATCGAGGAACAGGTCGCGGGACAGGCTGGCCAGCGCGATGCGCTGAGCGCTGGCGGCGGCCACGGTCTGCGGCGTGGTGCGACTGTCGACGAAGAACAGATGACGGCGTTGCAACTCCGGCATCAGCGTGGCCATGGCCGTTTCGTTGGCCGTCATCAGACTGCCCGTGTGGTTGTTCAGGCCGCTGGCCTGCGGCACGACGCGCAGCGCCGCTTCCAGGCGCTCCAGCCAGACGAGGGGCGGCTGGTCGGGCTGCCAGGCGAAGTCACCGTCGGCCGGCGCCATCGGCATGTGCAGCATCACCGTGTGACCGGCACGCTGGGCATCGGCGGCCAGCGCGGCTGCATGCGGGGCATCTGGCAAAATGGCCAGAGCCACCGGGCCGGGCAGGGCCAGCACACGCCGGTCGCGCTCCGGGTCATGACCCAGGTCGTCGATGATCAGGCTCAGGTAGACGGGCTGGGCCGAAAAAGCAGAGCCCGCATACAGCAGGCCAAGCGCGACACACAACGCGCGCCAGGGCATAGGGAAACCTCATTGATGACGGGACAGAACCTGTATCGGCCGCATCGCGGCGCGCTACAGGCCGTCCATCACTGACTGCGGGTGATGTTCAGGCCCTTGAGCAGGTTGAGCGCCTGGCCCAGCTGGTAATCCTCGTCCTGCGGACGCGGCGTCTTTGCCGCCTTGCCATTGCTGGGACGGTCGGCGCCACCGTTGCCGTTGCCCAGGTGTCCGGCCAGGTCGGCTTCCTTGACGCCGGCCACCTCGTCCTCGTGGGTCAGGCGTGCGCGTTGCACCTCGATGTCCGGGACGATGCCCTGGGCCTGGATGGAACGGCCGTTGGGGGTGTAGTAGAGCGCGGTGGTCAGTTTCAGGGCGCGGTCGTTGTTGAGCGGCAGGACGGTCTGCACCGAGCCCTTGCCGAAACTGTCGGTGCCCATCACCACGGCGCGACGGCTGTCCTGCAGGGCGCCGGCGACAATCTCGGCCGCCGAGGCGCTGCCGCCGTTGATCAGCACCACCAGTGGCACGCCTTCGCTGGCGTCGGCGGCATCGGCGGAGAAGCGCAGCTCGGAGTTGGCGATGCGGCCCTGGGTGTAGACGACCAGGCCCTTGGTCATGAAGTGGTCGGCCACTTCCACGGCGGCCTGCAGCACGCCGCCGGGGTTGTTGCGCAGGTCCATGACCAGGCCCTTCAGCGGTTCCTTGTTGTCCTTGCGCAGGCTGGCCAGCGCCTTGCCGACTTCCGCGCCGGTGTTGACCTGGAACTGGGTGATGCGCAGGTAGCCGTAACCGCTATCCAGCAGCTCCGTGCGCACGCTCTGCACACGAATCACCGCGCGGGTCAGCGTCACGTCGAAGGGTTGTCCACCTTCGCGGATGATGGTGAGTACCACCTTGCTGCCGGGCTTGCCGCGCATCATGTCCACGGCGTCCTGCATGCTCATGCCCTTGGTCGGCTTGCCGTCGATACGCACGATCAGGTCGCCGGCCTCGATGCCCGCCCGTGAGGCGGGGGTGTCGTCGATGGGCGAGACGACGCGGATGAAGCCGTCTTCCATGCCTACTTCAATACCCATCCCGCCGAATTCGCCGCTGGTGCTTTCCTGCAGTTCCTGGAACGCCTGCGGGTCCAGGTAGGCGGAGTGCGGGTCCAGGTTGCTGAGCATGCCGCGAATGGCATTTTCCAGCAGGGTCTTGTCGTCCACCGGCTCGACGTAGGCACTCTTGATGCGGTCGAGCACCTCGGCGAAGGTGCGCAGCTCGTCCAGCGGCAGCTGGGCGCGCACCGCCGGGCCGTTGGCCGGCGCGGTCGGCGCGTCGCTCTGCGCATGGGCTGCCCCGGCGGCCAGAGCCAGGCACAGGGCCAGGCCCTGGGCGGTGTTGCGGAAAATGGGGCGCTGCTGCATGGGAAAACTCCGGGGTTGCGAGATGGCGCGCTCAGCCTTGCGCGCGGCACCACTGGGCCGGGTCGCTCGGGCGACCCTGCTGGCGAATGGCGAAGTACAGCGCGGGAACGTTCTGCCCGCCACTGCTGCCAACGGTGGCGATGGTATCACCGGCGGCGACGACGTCGCCGGCCTCCCTGAGCAGAGCCTGATTGTGGCCATACAGGCTCAGGTAGCCGCCGCCGTGGTCGAGAATCAGCAACAGGCCGGCGCCGCGCAGCCATTCGGCAAATACCACCTTGCCGCCGTGTACGGCGCGTACCGGCTGGCCGGCGCCGGCGCCGATCAGCACACCGTCCCAGGTGGTGCGCGAATCTTCACCACGTTGCGCGCCAAAGCGGGCGATCAGACGGCCCTGCACCGGCCAGGGCAGCTTGCCGCGGGTCTGGTCGAAGGGGCCGCCGTAATAGCGCGCCGCCGCATTGCTCAGCCAGGGCGCCTCGTCGGCGGGGGCCAGGCGGCGCTGCTCGGCGAGCTCGCGTTGGCGCGCGACTTCCGCTTCGCGTTCGCGGGCCTGGCGGGCCAGGGTTTGCTCGATGGTCTTGAGTACCTGTTGCAGTTCGGCCTGTTCGCGCTGGCGCTCCTGCAGGCGAGTGCTGCGGTTGGAGCTGTCGCGGTTCAGACGCGCCAGCACTTGCTGGCGTTGCTTGCGCACTTCGGCCAGGCGCGTCTGACGTTCGGCCAGCGTCTGCTGCTGCCGGGCCAATGCGTCGCGGCGGGCGGTGCGCTGGCGCTCCAGCTCGCTCAGCTGTTCCTGGCTGCGGGCGTAGTCGGCCAGCTGCTCCAGGCGCGCCCGGTTCAGGTGCTCGTAATAGGTGAGCGTGCGGGAAAAGGTGGCGGGGTCCTGCTGGTTTAGCAGCAGCTTGAGAGGTTCGGCGCCGCCGCTCTGGTACACGGCCCGGGCCTGCTGGCCGATCAGCCGTTGTTGCTCGCTGCGCGATTCATCGATTTTTTTTTTCTGCCGCTCGAGGTCGTCGAGCTGCTTCTGGTTGTCGCCGGCGTCGCGGCGCAGGTCGCGGATCTGTTTCTCCAGATTGCCCGCCTCGGTTTCCGTCTGGCGCAACTCCAGCTGTACCTGGGACTTTTCCCGCTGCAGCTGCTCGAGCATCTGCTTCAGCTCCTGCACTTCCTTGCGGGCGGCTTCCAACTGCTGCTCGGTCTGCGCCTTGGAGTCGGCGCCAGCCGGCAGAGCCAGGCAGGTCAGGACAGTGAGAAGAAGGGCTCGGAACATGGAGGACACGGCACCTGGAACTGGGGGCGTCAAGTATGCCTGCAAACGCAGCCTGAACGGCAAGCCGGCGATGGGCCGAGGGGTTGTCCCCTCGGCCTTCCAGCTTAGTGCAGTTCGATAATGCTGGTGCCGGTCATTTCCTGCGGCTGTGGCAGGCCCAGCAGTTTGAGCAGGGTCGGTGCCACGTCGGCCAGCACACCGCCTTCGCGCAGGCTGACGTTGCGCTTGCCGACATAGATGAAGGGCACCGGCTCGCAGGTGTGTGCGGTATGCGCCTGGCCGGTGACTTCGTCTTCCATCTGCTCGACGTTGCCGTGGTCGGCGGTAATCAGCGCTTCGCCGCCGACCTTGTCCAGCGCAGCCACGATGCGGCCCATGCAGGCATCCAGGCATTCCACCGCCTGCACCGCCGCTTCGAACACGCCGGTGTGGCCGACCATGTCGCCGTTGGCGTAGTTGACGATGATCACGTCGTAACGCTGATTCTCGATGGCGTCGACGATCCGGTCGGTGACTTCCGGCGCGCTCATCTGCGGCTGCAGGTCGTAGGTGGCGACGTTCGGCGAGGGAATCAGGATGCGTTCTTCGCCGGGGAAGGGTTCTTCGCGGCCGCCGGAGAAGAAGAAGGTCACGTGGGCGTATTTCTCGGTCTCGGCGATGCGCAGCTGGGTCTTGCCGTGGTTGGCCAGGTACTCGCCGAGCACGTTGGTCAGCGGCTCCGGCTTGTAGGCGCTGGGCGCGTCGATGCTGGCGGCGTACTGGGTGAGCATCACGAAACCGGCCAGTTGCGGTACGCGGGTGCGGGCGAAGCCGGCAAAATCCTTCTCGACGAAGGCGCGGGTCAGTTCGCGGGCGCGGTCGGCGCGGAAGTTCATGAACACCACGGCGTCGCCATCGGCCACCGGAACCGGCGCGCCGATTACCGTGGCCTTCACGAACTCGTCGCTCTCATCACGGGCGTAGGCGGCTTCCAAGCCGGCAGCGGCGCTGTCGGCCTGGAATTGGCCCTGGCCATCGACGATCAGGTGGTAGGCCTGCTCGACGCGGTCCCAGCGGTTGTCGCGGTCCATGGCGAAGTAGCGGCCGATCAGGCTGGCGATGCGGCCCTTGCCCAGGCGCGCGAAGGTGGCATCGAGCAGCGCGATGGAGGACTGGGCGCTGCGCGGCGGCGTATCGCGGCCGTCGAGGAAGGCATGCAGATAGATGTGCTCGGCGCCGCGACGGACGGCCAGCTCGACCATGGCCGCGAGATGATCCTGATGGCTGTGTACACCGCCATCGGACAACAGGCCCATGATGTGCACGGCCTTGCCGGCGCTCACGGCCTTGTCCACCGCAGTGCAGATCGCCGGGTTCTCGAAGAACTCACCGTCGCGGATCGCCTTGGTGACGCGGGTGAAGTCCTGATACACCACCCGACCGGCGCCGAGGTTCATGTGGCCGACTTCCGAGTTGCCCATCTGGCCATCCGGCAGGCCGACATCCATGCCCGAGCCGGAAATCAGACCGTGCGGCTGGGTGGCGCACAGGCGGTCATAGACCGGCGTGCTGGCGGCGTGAATGGCGTTGTACTCGGGGAGATCGCTGTGGCCGAAGCCATCCAGAATCATCAGAACCAGGGGTTTGGGCGTAGGCATGAAATCGACTCGCTCGGCGGCTGCACGTGGATGCGAAGGGCGGGGATTCTAAGCGCTGTAACGCGCTGCGTCACGGCAGGCGGGGTCCGTTGACGTTTCGCTTGCAGCTCAGATGAAGCGTCAACAGACCCTAAGGTGCCGCCGGATAAGGGCCCTGTGTATACTGCCGGCATTTTACCGCCCGGGAACTTGTAGATGCTTGCGCAGCTGATTGAATTCGTCGCTAACCACTATGTATTGAGCACACTGCTGGTCGTGTTGCTGATCCTGTTTGCCTTCAATGAACTGAACAAGGGCGGTCGCAGCCTGAACAACCATGAACTGACATCGCTGGTGAACAGCGATCAGGGTCTGGTGCTGGATATCCGCGCGAAGAAGGACTTCGACGCCGGGCATATCGTCGGCGCGCTGCACATGCCCTATGAAAAGGTGGCCACTCGCATGGTCGAACTGGAAAAGCACAAGGACAAGACCATCATCGTCGTCTGCGCCCACGGCCAGACCGCAGGCCCGGCCTGTGCTCAGCTGAAGCATGCCGGCTACACCGTCGCCAAGCTGTCTGGCGGCATGGGCAGCTGGCGCGGCGACAATCTGCCCGTGGTGAAATGACATGAACGACGTGGTGATCTATACCACCGCCTGGTGCCCCTACTGCATCCGCGCCAAGCTGCTGCTGGAGCGCAAGGGCGTGGCCTTCAAAGAGATCGCCGTAGACGGCAGCCCGAGCCTGCGGGCGGAAATGGCTGCCAAGGCCGGACGCACCTCGGTACCGCAAATCTGGATCGGGGAGCGGCACGTGGGTGGCTGCGACGATCTGCATGCGCTGGAGCGCGCCGGACGCCTGGACGCGCTGCTCGCTCAACATCAATGACAACAAGGCTCAGCCAATGACCGAACAAGCAACTCCGCAGTTCTCTCTGCAGCGCATCTACGTCAAGGACCTGTCCTTCGAGGCGCCCAAGAGCCCGGCAATCTTCCGCCAGGAATGGAACCCGAGCGTTCAGCTCGACCTCAACACCCGCAGCAAGACCATGGAAGAAGACTTCCATGAAGTGGTGCTGACCCTCTCCGTGACGGTGAAGACCGGCGAAGAAGTGGCCTTCATCGCCGAAGTGCAGCAGGGCGGGATCTTCCTGATCAAGGGTCTGGACGCGCCGTCCATGAGCCACACCCTGGGCGCCTTCTGCCCGAACATCCTGTTCCCCTATGCCCGCGAAGCACTGGACAGCCTGGTGACCCGCGGCTCCTTCCCGGCCCTGATGCTGGCGCCGGTGAACTTCGATGCCCTGTACGCGCAGGAAATGGCGCGCATCAACGCCGAAGCACAGAACGTTACCCAGCAGTAAGAGTAGCGGTGATGCAAAAAGGCGCCTGCGGGCGCTTTTTTCGTTTGCGGGAGTGCCGGACCCTTGTGGGGCCGGCTTTACGCCGGCCGGCGGGGCCGAATCCCGCGCTGCGGTGCCGTGCCCGGCTCCGTCGGCCGGGATAAACCCGGCCCTACCGGTTTTCCCGGTGCCGGCCCCCCCCACAGATGTGGCAACCCGCACCACCTTATTCCCCGCCGGCGAAGCCCTGCTGGCGCCAGGCCTCGTAGACCGCCACCGCCACCGTGTTGGACAGGTTCAGGCTGCGGCAGCCGGGACGCATGGCCAGACGCACACGCTGCTCGGGCGGCAGGGCTTCGCGGATTTCCTCGGGCAGTCCACGACTCTCCGGGCCGAACAGAAACGCATCGCCGGGACGGAATTGCACCGCATGGAAGGGCTGCGAGCCCTTAGTGGTGAAGGCGAAAATGCGCGGCGCATCCGGGGTGGTCGAGGCACCCAGCGTCAGTCCGAGGCTGTCCATGCAGCTCTGCAGGTCGGGGTAGCGCTTGAGCGTGGCGAATTCGTGATAGTCGAGGCCGGCGCGGCGCAGGCGCTTGTCGTCGGTGTCGAAACCCAGCGGTTCGATCAGATGCAGGTGGCTGCCGCTGTTGGCGCACAGCCTGATAATGTTGCCGGTGTTGGGTGGAATCTCCGGCTGGAACAGGATGACGTGAAACATGCAGGACTCGGGACGCGAGAAAGGTGCGCATTCTAGCGCCGATGTGGATCCGCGGCGGCAGGTCTGGCCGCGCTTTCTGCTCGGCCTGGCGGCCACCGGGCTGCTGGTGGGCCTGATGCTCGGCAAATGGCTGAATCCGGGGCCGGCCTATCTGCTCGACGTGCGCGTGGCGCCGAATGCGCTGGTGCTGTGGTTCGATCGCGAGCCCCCGGCGCCGCGCCTGGAAACCCTGGAGGGCGCGCTGCTGGTGCGTCTGGATAACGTCCAGGGCGCCGCTCACGCGGGGCGAGTGGCGCTGGATCAGGGTGAAGTTCGCTGGCGCGTACGCGCAGCGGATGCCGCACTGCTGTTGTCCGTCGTCGCCACCCGGCCGTTGCGAGCCGAGTGGCATGGCGAGGCGAAGGGCGGGCAATGGCGTCTGGAGCTGCGCCTCGCCGTCACGGAATAAAAGGGGGAGTCCCGGCCTGCCTGGTACCGAGATCCCCAGAAACTGACGCAGGATACTAAGCAGAGACTGTGCCAGTTTTGTTACAGGCTGGATGGCTGCGGTTGGCGTGGATTTGATCACTTCAGGGCCAGTGGATGCGCCCGTTTTGGGTGCATGGCGCGGCAGGCTGCGCACCACGGCTGGCCTGTGGTGCGGTGCCAGCCGGGGTAAACCCGGCCCCACAATCCACCCGGACGGGTAACTGTAGGACCGGCTTCAGCTGCGATGCTTTTTTGCGCGCCGTAACCAAGAGCTCGCGACTGAAAGTCGCTCCTACAGGGCGCGGTGCCATGGCTGGAATGAGTGCGGTCCCGACACGGCGAGATAACCGGCAGGGTGACTGTAATTGGTTGGACGCGTCCGCGAGCTCTTGGCCGAGCCCCAGCAGGACCAGCGGGGGCGCCGCAAAGGCTCGCGAATGAATTCGCTCCCACGGGGTACCGAGAGTCGCCTTTCCGGCAGGCTCCGCCCCTCATTCTTGTGGGAGCGGACGCGTCCGCGAGCTCTTGGCCGAAACCCCAGCCGGACCAGCGGGAGCCCGCAGAGGCTCGCAAATGAATTCGCTCCCGCGGGGTATGGAGAGTCGCCGGGTTGCGGTGTTCAAAAACAGGGTTGATTAGTGGGGCGAGTCAGCTTCAGCCGCGATGCTTTTTGCAGGCCGCAACCAGAAGCTCGCGACTGAAGTCGCTCCCACAAGAGCAGGCGAGGCGAGCGAGGCTTAGGCCTCGTCGCTGTCATCCTCATCGCCGCCGGCGACGTTCATGCCCAGTTCCTTGACCTTGCGCGTCAGGGTGTTGCGGCCCCAGCCGAGCAGCAGCGCGGCGTCGCGACGGCGGCCGGCGGTGTGCTTGAGGGCGGTCTCGATCATGATGCGTTCGAATACCGGCACGGCGAGGTCCAGCAGGTTGCTCTGGCCGCGCGCCAGCGACAGGTCGGCCCACAGGCGCAGGCCCTGCTCCCAGTTGCCGGCCGGCTGCGCCTCCTGGTTCTGGCTGAGCAGTTCCGGCGGCAGCTCGTCGGCATGCACCTCGCGGCCCGAGGCCATCACGGTGATCCAGCGACAGGTGTTCTCCAGCTGGCGCACGTTGCCCGGCCACGGCAGGTTGCTCAGGTATTCCTCGGTATCCGGCTTGAGCAGCTTGGGCTCGACGGACAGTTCGCGCGCGGCGCGCGCCAGGAAATGCCGGGCCAGCGCCGGGATGTCCTCGCGGCGGTCGGACAGGCGCGGGATATGGATGCGGATGACATTCAGGCGGTGGAACAGGTCTTCCCGGAACTTGCCCTCGCGCACCAGGGTTTCCAGGTCCTGGTGGGTGGCGGCGATGATGCGCACGTCCACTTTCACCGGCGTGTGCCCACCGACCCGGTAGAACTCGCCGTCGGCCAGCACCCGCAGCAGACGGGTCTGGGTATCGGCGGGCATGTCGCCGATTTCGTCGAGGAACAACGTGCCGCCGTCGGCCTGCTCGAAACGTCCACGGCGCTGGTTGGCCGCGCCGGTGAAGGCGCCCTTCTCGTGGCCGAACAGCTCGGATTCCATCAGATCCTTGGGAATCGCCGCCATGTTCAGAGCGATGAACGGCGAATGCGCGCGCGGGCTGTGACGGTGCAGGGCATGGGCGACCAGCTCCTTGCCGGTGCCGGACTCGCCGTTGATCAGCACGGTGATGTTGGACTGCGACAGGCGGCCGATGGCGCGAAACACCTCCTGCATCGCCGGTGCTTCGCCAATGATTTCCGGCGTATGCGGTGCGGCGATGGGCGCGCTCTGCGCCTGCTGTTCGCGGGCGTGCAGGCTGGCGCGCTTGACCAGCGATACCGCCTCGTCGACATCGAACGGCTTGGGCAGATACTCGAAGGCGCCGCCCTGATAGGACGCCACCGCGCTGTCCAGGTCGGAGTGGGCGGTCATCACGATCACTGGCAGGCGCGGATGCTGCTCGCGGATCTGCGCGAGCATTTCCAGGCCGCTGGTGCCGGGCATGCGGATATCGGAAATGATCACATCCGGCTGCTGGCGGCTCAGCCGGCCGAGCAGGCCGTCGGCGCTGTCGAAGCTCTGGGTGGCCAGGCCACCCTGTTGCAGGGCCTTTTCCAGTACCCAGCGGATGGAGCGGTCGTCATCGACGATCCAGACGGTTTCGCTTTGGTTCATGTGAAGGCTGCTCCTTGTTCCAGCGGCAGGATGATGGAGAACACGGTGTGGCCAGGCTGGCTGTCGCATTCCACCAGGCCCTGATGCTGGCTGATGATGTTCTGGGCGATAGCCAGGCCCAGACCGGTTCCATCCGGACGACCGCTGACCATGGGATAGAAGATGGTTTCCTGCCGCTCGGACGGAATGCCCGGGCCGTTGTCGATGATCTCGATGCGCACCGCCAGGCGATGGCGATGGTGGCCGATGGTGAACTGGCGCAGGGCGCGGCTGCGCAAGGTGATTTGCGGCGCTTCGCTCGTGCGACTTTCCATTAGCGCCTGCAGGGCGTTGCGGGCGATGTTGAGCACCGCCTGGATCATCTGCGCCTGATCGATCAGCACCTCGGGAATGCTCGGATCGTAATCGCGCAGCAGCGGCACGCGGCCCTGGCTCTCCGCCTCGATCAGACTGGCGACGCGTTCCAGCACCTCATGGATGTTGCCCAGCGCCAGCTGCGGCAGCTTGTTGGAGCCGAGCATGCGATCGACCAGATTCCGCAGCCGGTCGGCTTCTTCGATGATCACGTTGGTGTAGTCGCGCAACGCTTCGTCGGGCAGCTCGCGGGCCAGCAGCTGCGCGGCACCGCGAATGCCGCCCAGCGGGTTCTTGATTTCGTGGGCCAGGCCGCGCACCAGCAGGCGGGTGGTTTCCAGCTGCGACTGCTGGGCCTCCTCCTTGGTGATACGCAGCAGACGATCGCGCGGGTGTACCTCGACCAGCAGGCGGTTGCGGCCGTTCTCGACGATCGGCGTTACCGCGTAGTCGACGGTCAGTTGCTGGCCACTGAGGGCAACCAGGGTGGTCTCGCGCTTGGTAAATGGGTGCGCCTGCTCGACGGCCTGGCGCAAGGCGGCCAGCGCTTCGGGGGACTCAGTGAACAACTCGCTGATGAACTGCCCATGGCTGCGCTGGCCACTGACTGCCAGCAGCATTTCGGCGGCCGGGTTCATGTATTCCAGGCATAGCCGTTCGTCCAGCAGCAGCGTGGCGGTGTTCAGGTTGTCGAGCAGCAGCCGGTGAGGTGCATCGTTGGGCATGGCAGGTTTTCTCGATCAAGGCCTCGGGAAAATGCAAGAAGCAAACCAGCAGGCCCGAAAGAGGGCAGACCGGCGCCTGGCGCCCTTTCGGGGAACGTTTTGCGTTTCATGATGCACCGTAATGGTGCGTGGTGCGCGCTATTGGTGCGAGGGTAGGTTGCGCGACTGGCACTCGGGGCGCTTGTGAATCAGCGACGGGCGCTGGATGTGGACCCACTGCTCGGCGCTGGCGGCCAGTACTCGATCATTGGCATCGACGATTTGAATCGCGAGGCGGTGGCTGCCGCGATCCAGGTTGCGCAGTTGCAGGCCGGCGGGCCGTGTCTGGCCGTCGAGCAACAGCCGATAGCTGTGGTTGGGCAGCAACGCCGGTTCGCTGCTGGCCTCCACCCGCAGATCGCCGGACGGATCGAGATGCGCGGCGTTCGGCGCGGGAAGCAGAATCGATACCTGCTGATAAGGCGAGCGCTGCTCCGTGCGCGCAGCTGTCGCAACCGGTGGAGGCGCGGCAACGGTTGCCGGCATGCGGTTGATCGAATTCTGGCTCAGCGGCGCTGCGCCGTCGTGGGGCGCGCGGTCGCTGAACATCAATGTGCCGCTGGCGTCGCGATAGCGGTAGACCTCGGCCGGGGCGATTGCGGGCAAGGCCAGCAGCAGCCAGCACAGGCAACAGCGCATCAAGGGCCGGTCCGCGCGGGGCTGTTCACGCTGATGCGCTGCACCGTGAAGGTCTGCGCATCGCTCTGCTGGAGCGGCTGGCCGGCGGCATCCAGTACCTGCACCACCAGGCTATGCATGCCCCGGTCGGCCTGTCGCACCTGCAGAGGCGTGCCCTGGGTGGTCGGTCCGTGCGGGTTGCCATCCAGCAGCAGGCGCAGGCTGTGTCCGCGAGCCAGCGGTGGCTCCACTGCGACCTGCACCTCGAAGCTGCCGTTGTTGGCGCGCAGCGCCTCGTCATCCGGCAGGTTGATGATCTCCAGGCGCGCATAGCGGCTGATGGGCATCGGTGCGGGCGCATCGGCGGAGGTGGCGGGTGTCGCGGGTGTCGGCGGGGCGATGCGATTGATGGGCGGCTGTTCGATGCGCTCGACGGGGCGGCGCTCGGGCGGCTGGTCGGTAAATACCGGGCGGCCCTGGTCATCGGTGTAGCGGTAGATCTCGACAGCGGTGGCGGGCGCGGCCAGCAGACCAAGCAGACAGGCGGTGAACAGGCGCATGGGTTATCTCCGGCGGACTCGGGACAAGCCTTGCACCGGCCCGGAGGGCTGGCAAGGACGCCGGGTGCGGAATGTGTCGGGGGTCAGGAAGTCTGCTGCGAACGTAGGCGGTCAGCGCATTTCTGGCCGTCATCGGGGTGCGCGGGTGTGACGGACAGGAACGATGTGCGCTTTTTTCGCGGCTGAAGCCGTTCCTACAAAAAGATGGCCCCAAAAACAAACCCCCGCGCGGCGAGGCCGGGCGGGGGCTGGTCAGCTCAGGCGCGGATCAGACGCTGTAGTACAGGTCGTATTCCAGCGGGTGCACGAAGGTGCGCACCTTGATCTCTTCTTCGGACTTCAGCTCGATGTAGGCATCGATGAAGTCGTCGGAGAACACACCGCCCTTGGTCAGGAAGGCGCGGCCCTTGTCCAGCTCTTCCAGGGCTTCCTTGAGGCTGCCGCAGACCTGCGGGATCTGCTTGGATTCTTCCGGCGGCAGGTCGTACAGGTTCTTGTCGGCGGCATCGCCGGGGTGGATCTTGTTCTGGATGCCGTCGAGGCCGGCCATCAGCAGGGCGGCGAAGGCCAGGTAGGGGTTGGCAGCCGGGTCCGGGAAACGCGCTTCGATACGACGAGCCTTCGGGCTGTTGACGTAGGGGATGCGGATCGAGGCGGAGCGGTTGCGGGCCGAGTAGGCCAGCATCACCGGGGCTTCAAAGCCCGGGACCAGACGCTTGTAGGAGTTGGTCGACGGGTTGGTGAAGCCGTTCAGGGCCTTGCCGTGCTTGATGATGCCGCCAATGAAGTACAGGGCGGTTTCCGACAGGCCGGCATAGCCTTCGCCGGCGAAGGTGTTCTTGCCATCCTTGGAGATGGACATGTGCACGTGCATGCCGGAGCCGTTGTCGCCGTACAGGGGCTTGGGCATGAAGGTTGCGGTCTTGCCATAGGCATCGGCAACGTTGTGCACGCAGTACTTCAGGGTCTGAACTTCGTCGGCCTTGGCAACCAGGGTGTTGAAGCGCACGCCGATTTCGTTCTGGCCGGCGGTCGCCACTTCGTGGTGGTGGACTTCGACGAACTGGCCCATTTCTTCCAGGGCGTTGCACATGGCGGTGCGGATCTCGTGGTCGTGGTCGACTGGCGGTACCGGGAAGTAGCCGCCCTTTACGCCCGGGCGGTGGCCCTTGTTGCCGCTTTCGATGGTGGCGTCGGTGTTCCAGGAGGCCTGCTCGGAGAAGATCTTGAACATCGAGCCGGAGATGTCGGACTTGAACTTCACTTCGTCGAAGACAAAGAACTCGGGTTCCGGACCGACGAACACGGTGTCGCCGATACCGGTGGACTTGAGATATTCCTCGGCGCGGCGGGCGATTGCACGCGGGTCGCGATCATAGGGCTGCATGGTGCTCGGCTCGATGATGTCGCAGACCAGGATCAGGGTCGGCTCTTCGGTGAACGGATCGAGCACGGCGGTGCTGTCGTCGGGCAGGAGGATCATGTCCGAGGCTTCGATGCCCTTCCAGCCGGCGACGGAGGAGCCGTCGAACATCTTGCCATGCTCGAAGAAGTCGTCGTCCGCGTCGCGGGCCGGCATGGTCAGGTGCTGCTGCTTGCCTTTGGTATCGGTGAAGCGCAGGTCAATCCACTTCACATCGTGTTCTTTGATCAGTTGAAGCGACTTCGACATGGTGTCCTCCAGGGGATTCGTGCTGGGGGTTCGCCGACCAGGCTGACGCCCCAGGGGATAGGTGATGCCGGGGCGGGATGATCCGCCAGGGCAGCCTGCCTCACAAGGGAGCAATTCGCGTGCCAGCGCACCCGCATGCACCGGGAGCCGGGCCCGGCGTGGCTTTGGCCGCACACAAGCAAGCCGGTAGGGAAAAGAGCCGCACCATGATGGTGCGTCACGTATGGAGCTGGGGCAAATTGGTGCGCACCGTGCCCGTGCAAATTCTTGATCAAGAGGTGAGCGATTTCCGGTATACTCCGCGCCCTTCTTTTCGGCCCTTCCCGCCAGCGTTCTCAATGAAACTCATCGTCAAGCCCTTCGCGGAAATCACCATCAAGAGCCGTCCGGTGCGCAAGCAGTTCATCCGGCAACTGGCGAAGAACATCCGCACGGTGCTCAAGGGGCTGGATTCCGAACTGCGCGTCGAAGGCGAGTGGGACAACCTGGACGTGGTGACCGCCGTTCAGGATCCGCGCGTCCTCGGCGAGATGTTCGAGCGCCTGCGCAACCTGCCGGGCATCGCGCATTTCCTGGAAGTCCACGAATACCCTTATGTGGATTTCGACGACGTTTTCGAGAAGTGCCGTGAGCATTACGGCGACCTGCTGCCGGGCAAGCAGTTCGCGGTGCGCTGCAAGCGCGCCGGCAACACCCACGACTTCACCTCCGTCGAGCTGGCCAGCCACGTCGGCAGCCGTCTGCGCCGCGAGTGCGGGGCGGCCGGCATCGACCTGAAGCACCCCGACGTCCAGGTGCGCTTCGAAGTGCGCTATGAGCGCCTGCTGATCATCCATGCGCAGCACGAGGGCCTGGGTGGCTACCCGCTGGGTTCGGTGGAGCAGGTGCTGGTGCTGATGTCCGGTGGCTTCGATTCCACCGTGTCCGCCTACCAGATGATGCGCCGCGGCATGCTCAGCCACTTCTGCTTCTTCAACCTCGGCGGCCGCGCCCACGAGCTGGGCGTGATGGAAGTCGCCCATTACCTGTGGGAAAAGTTCGGCCGTTCGCACCGCGTGCTGTTCGTCAGCGTGCCGTTCGAGGAAGTGGTCGGCGAAATTCTCGGCAAGGTCGACAACAGCCAGATGGGCGTGGTGCTCAAACGCATGATGCTGCGCGCCGCCAGCCAGGTGGCCGAGAACCTGCACATCGACGCGCTGGTGACCGGCGAGGCGATCTCCCAGGTTTCCAGCCAGACGCTGCCGAACCTCTCGGTGATCGACTCGGTCACCGACACTCTGGTGCTGCGCCCGCTGATCGCCGCGCACAAGCAGGACATCATCGATACCGCCACGCGCATCGGCACCGCCGAGTTCGCCAAGCATATGCCCGAATACTGCGGTGTGATCTCGGTGAACCCGACCACCCGTGCCAAGCGCGGGCGTGTGGAATACGAAGAAACCCAATTCGATATGGCGATTCTCGAGCGGGCCATCGAGCGCGCCCGTTTCGTGGCCATCGACAAGGTCATCGACGAGCTCGGCCAGGACGTGCCCGTGGAGGAAGTCCACGAGGCGCTGCCCGGCCAGATCGTGCTGGACATCCGCCATCCGGACGCCGCGGAGGATGAACCCCTGCAGCTGCCGGGCATCGAAGTCCAGACCGTGCCGTTCTACGCCATCAACAGCCAGTTCAAGAATCTCGACGCCAATCGCCAGTACCTGTTGTATTGCGATCGCGGCGTGATGAGCCGCCTGCATGCCCATCACCTGCTCAGCGAGGGGCATGCCAATGTGCGCGTTTACCGTCCGGCCTAAGCAGCCGGGCCTGCTCGGTGGCAGTATTCGCCACCGCCCTCCCGACCTGTCCTGAACCCTGTTGATCTGGCCTCCGCTCATGTCGAGCCGAGGGAACGCCTTCAGACGGCGGGCCGCCTGCCCAACGTTTATATCGAGATAGAACCGTGATCGAAAATCTCCGCAACATCGCCATCATCGCCCACGTCGACCATGGCAAGACCACCCTGGTAGACAAGCTGTTGCGCCTGTCCGGCACCCTGGACCGCAAGGAGCTGGAAAACGAGCGCGTGATGGACAGCAACGACCAGGAAAAGGAACGCGGCATCACCATCCTGGCCAAGAACACCGCGCTGAAGTGGAAGGACTACAACATCAACATCGTCGACACCCCCGGCCACGCCGACTTCGGTGGCGAGGTTGAGCGCGTGATGTCCATGGTCGATTGCGTGCTGCTGGTGGTCGACTCCATCGACGGCCCGATGCCGCAAACCCGCTTCGTGACCCAGAAGGCCTTCCAGGCCGGTCTGAACCCGATCGTTGTGGTCAACAAGATCGACCGTCCCGGCGCGCGTCCGGACTGGGTCGTCGACCAGATCTTCGACCTGTTCGACAACCTGGGCGCCACCGAAGAGCAGCTGGACTTCCCGATCGTCTACGCCAGCGCCCTGAACGGCCTCTCCGGTCTGGACCACGAGAAGCTGGAAGACAACATGGACCCGCTGTTCCAGGCGATCATCGACCATGTGCCGGCTCCGAGCGTCGACCTCGACGGTCCGTTCCAGATGCAGATCTCCCAGCTGGACTACAACAGCTTCCTCGGCGTGATCGGCGTCGGCCGCATCAAGCGCGGCAAGATCAAGACCAACACGCCGGTGATCGCCATTGGTGCCGACGGCAAAAAGCGTCAGGGCCGCATCCTGAAGGTCATGGGTCACTCCGGCCTGCAGCGCGTTGAAGTGCCGGAAGCCGAGGCTGGCGATATC
>DATJDB010000162.1:0-11471 GCA_035497635.1 Pseudomonas sp.
CGTTCTCCAGTTCCAGGCCGAATTTCGGCCAGCCCAGTTCCAGGCCGCGCTGCTGGCCGGTGGTCATGCGTCCGGCGCGCATCACGAAACTCTTGATGGCACGGCGGTGCTCGGGCAGGACGTCGTTGGGCTGTTCGATCGGGTCGGTCATGGGTCGTTCCGGCAGAAAAAAACAGGCCCCGGCGCAGTGGCGCCGGGCCGAAGCGGGTTTTAGCGCAACAGGCCTTCCAGAGGGGAGGAGGCGCTGGCGTAGAGTTTCTTCGGCATGCGTCCGGCCAGATAGGCGAGACGGCCGGCTTCCACGGCGCGCTTCATGGCCTGGGCCATCAGCACCGGGTGTTGGGCGTGGGCGATGGCGCTGTTGAGCAGCACGGCGGCGCAGCCCAGCTCCATGGCGATGGTGGCGTCCGAGGCGGTGCCGACGCCGGCGTCCACCAGCACGGGCACCGGCGATTCTTCGAGGATGATGCGCAGGTTGTACGGGTTGCAGATGCCCAGGCCACTGCCGATCAGGCCGGCCAGCGGCATCACCGCGATGCAGCCGATTTCCGCCAGACGGCGGGCGACGATGGGATCGTCGCTGGTGTAGACCATCACGTCGAAGCCATCCTTCACCAGCGTCTCGGCGGCGGCCAGGGTTTCCATCACGTTGGGAAACAGGGTCTTCTGGTCGGCCAGCACTTCCAGCTTGACCAGCTTGTGGCCATCCAGCAGTTCGCGGGCCAGGCGGCAGGTGCGCACGGCTTCGTCGGCGGTGAAGCAGCCGGCGGTGTTGGGCAGGATGGTGTAGCGCTCGGGGCTGATCACATCCAGCAGGTTCGGCTCGCTGGGGTTCTGGCCGATATTGGTGCGGCGCACCGCGACGGTGACGATCTCGGCGCCGGAGGCTTCGATGGCCTGGCGGGTTTCCTCCAGGTCCTTGTACTTGCCGGTGCCCACCAGCAGGCGCGACTGATAAGTGCGGCCGGCGAGAGTGAAGGGCTGGTCATGCGGGGCTACGGTCATCGCGATTCCTCCGGTGGGGCGGATACCCGCACGACCGTGCGGGCGAAGTCTGGCGCCGAAAATCTTCGAGGCACACGAACAGGCGGCTAACCGCCACCGATGGCGTGGACGACTTCCAGGCGGTCGCCTTCCCGCAGGCAGGTCTCGGCATGCTGACTGCGTGGCACGATGTCGAGATTGAGCTCGACGGCTACCCGGCGGCCGGCCAGATCCAGCTGAGCCAGCAGGCCGGCGATGCTCAGACCCTCGTGAACGTCGCGGGCCTCACCATTGAGATGGATACGCATGGGCGTGTGCTGTCTGATCAAGGGCCGCGCATTCTAGCTCTATCGCCGGCAGCGACCAAGCCGCCGCCGTCAGACGTTGCGGCGCCAGGCGTGCAGTCCCAGACAGGCCCAGCCGATCAGGAACAGCAGTCCGCCCAGCGGCGTGACCGGGCCGAGCTTCAGACCGGCCAGGGTCATCAGGTACAGGCTGCCGGAAAAGAGCACAATGCCCAGGCCGAAGACCAGTCCGGCCACCGTCAGGTAGCGACTGGCGCCGCGTGCGGCCAGCAGCGCCACGGCGAGCAGGGCCAGGGCATGCAGCTGCTGGTAATGCACGGCGGTCTGGAACACGTCCAGATGAGCCGCTGTCAGACGGCCTTTCAGGCCATGGGCGGCGAAGGCGCCGAGCGCCACGCCGGTGAAACCGAAGAACGCCGCCAGGGACAGATACACGCGACCCATGAGTCAAACTCCTTGCCAGTCAGAAAAACCAGGGCGCCTATGATGCCTCGCCGATCACTCAAATTCCCGCGTCTCGGGCGCCTGCGTCGCTGGCTGCGGCTGCTGTTGTGGCTGATCGCCGGTCTGCTGGCCTTCAGCGTGGTGCTGGTGCTGGTGCTGCGCTGGGTGCCGCCGCCGGGCACGGCGCTGATGGTGGAGCGCAAGATCGAGGCCTGGCGGGCGGGCGACTCGCTGGAGCTGAAACGCCAGTGGCAGCCCTGGGAGCGACTGCCGGACAACCTCAAGGTGGCGGTGATCGCCGCCGAGGACCAGCGCTTCGCCGAGCACTGGGGCTTCGATGTGCCGGCCATCCGCGACGCCCTGGCGCACAACCGGCGCGGCGGCAGCCTGCGTGGCGCCAGCACCCTCAGCCAGCAGGTGGCCAAGAATCTGTTTCTTTGGTCCGGGCGCAGTTGGGTGCGCAAGGGTCTGGAAGTCTGGTTCACCCTGCTGGTGGAAACGCTCTGGCCCAAGCAGCGCATCCTTGAGGTGTACCTGAATAGCGTGGAATGGGGGAATGGCGTGTTCGGTGCCGAGGCCGCGGCCCGCCAGCACTTCCGTATCCCGGCGGCGCGCCTGAGCAACCGGCAGGCCAGCCTGCTGGCGGCCACGCTGCCCAATCCCCGGCGCTGGAGCGCCGGTCGGCCCAGCGGTTACATCGACCGCCGCGCCTTCTGGATTCGCCAGCAGATGCGCCAGCTGGCTGGCGCGGACTATCTGCTGCGGCTGTGAATCAACGCGGGTGTGCTACTGGCACACCACGCGGTACAGCTCGTCGTCACGCTCAAGCTGACGCACCTGGCCGGCGCCCTTGCCGTCGACCGGCAGCAGTTCTGCCGTGCCGCAATTGAGCAGGTGCGGCTGGTGGTCGAGGCGGTCGATATATTCGCGCTCGAAACGGTAGAGGATGAACTGCCTGATGTCCTCGCCTGGTTGATCGGCCTGCTGGATGTTGTTGGTGTCCACCACGCTCATGCCGACGGTCAGCGGGAACAGGTAGGTCCAGGGCCGCAGCGCTTGCCGCTCTTCCTCGACCGCGACCACCACCGAGCCGGCGGGCAACTGGCTCTGTTTGTGTTCGAGCCAGGAATATTCGAAGTTGATCTGATAGCTCAGCATGCCTGCCGCGGCAAAGGCCGGAACGATCCATGCGGGCAGTTTCTGTTTGCTCAGCCTGCGTAACAGGTATCCGATACCGCCTGCGCCCAGGCCGGCTATAACCAGTGCAACCAAATGCCAGATCATTAATTCTTTCCCCGAAATAAAGGCGGGCTTCCTTGTTGAAGGGAAGCCCGCCTGATTCAAACCGACCCGGGACAATGTCCCGGATCGTCACGCAGTGTCAATCAGTGATCGACAGCAGCGCCGGCACCCTTCGGGAAACGAACGCTGTGTACCAGATCCTGAACTTCTTGCGGCGGCGGTGCGGTCATGTAGGCCACCGCGAACGCGACGATGAAGTTGATCACGGCACCCACGCTACCGATGGACAGCGGGGAGATACCGAACAGCCAGTTGTCCGGAGTGTTCGGCAGGCTGGCGGTGCCCGGGATGAAGAACCAGCCCAGGTAGAGGAAGATGTAGATCACGGTGAAGGCCAGACCGGCAACCATGCCCGAGATCGCACCAACGCTGTTAATGCGGGTAGAGAAGATACCCATCATCAGCATCGGGAAGATCGAGGATGCGGCGATACCGAAGGCCAGTGCCACCACCTGCGCGGCGAAGCCGGGCGGGTTGAGACCCAGGTAGGTTGCCACCAGGATCGCCACGGCCATCGAGATCCGCGCAGCCAGCATTTCATTCTTTTCGCTGATGTTCGGATTGATGATCGTCTTGATCAGGTCATGGCTGACCGCCGAGGAGATCGCCAGCAACAGGCCGGCCGCGGTGGACAGAGCTGCCGCAATGGCACCCGCCGCGATCAGACCGATAACCCAGCTCGGCAGGTTGGCGATTTCCGGGTTGGCCAGAACAAGAATGTCGCTGTTCACGGTCAACTCGTTGCCAGCCCAGCCGCGCTCGCTGAAGTCAGCGCTCGGGTTGTAGTACTGGATACGGCCGTCTTCGTTCTTGTCTTCGAACTTGATCAGACCGGTTTCTTCCCAGTTCTTCACCCACTGCGGACGCTCGGCGTATTCCAGAGCCGGTTGTTCAACACCCTGCGGATACACGGTGGTGAGCAGGTTCAGGCGTGCCATGGACGCCACAGCCGGAGCGGTGGTGTACAGCAGCGCGATGAACACCAGCGCCCAGCCAGCCGAGGAACGGGCGTCGGCAACCTTGGGTACGGTGAAGAAGCGGATGATCACGTGCGGCAGACCGGCGGTACCGATCATCAGCGACAGGGTGAACAGCACCATGTTCAGCTTGTTGGAAACGTCAGCGGTGTAGTCCTGGAAGCCCAGCTCGCGAACCACTTCGTTCAGCTTCATCAGCAGCGGAGTGCCGGATTCGACGTGGTCGCCGAACATGCCGATCTGCGGGATCGGGTTGCCGGTCAGCTGCAGGGAGATGAAGATCGCCGGGACGGAGTAGGCCAGGATCAGCACGACATACTGAGCCACCTGGGTGTAGGTGATGCCCTTCATGCCGCCGATTACGGCGTACATGAACACCACTGCCGAGGCGATCCAGATACCGGTGCTGCTGCTCACTTCCAGGAAGCGGGCGAAGGCTACGCCGGCGCCGCTCATCTGACCGATCACGTAGGTGATGGAAGTCAGCAGCAGGGCAACGACAGCCACCAGGCGGGCACCCTTGCTGTAGAAGCGGTCACCCACGAAGTCCGGCACGGTGAACTTGCCGAATTTGCGCAGGTAGGGCGCCAGCAGCATGGCCAGCAGCACGTAGCCACCGGTCCAGCCCATCAGGAAGGAAGAGTTGACGTAACCGACCGAGATCAGGCCAGCCATGGAGATGAAGGAGGCTGCGGACATCCAGTCTGCTGCGGTGGCCATGCCGTTCGGGATCGGGCCAACGCCGCCGCCAGCTACGTAGAATTCCTTGGTGGAACCGGCGCGCGCCCAGACGGCGATACCGATGTAGAGGACGAACGACATCCCCACGAAAATCATGTTGATTGCAAATTGGCTCATTACGTCTTACTCCTCGAGACCGAACTGCTTATCGAGTTTGTTCATCTTCCAGCGATAGAAGAAGATCAATGCGATAAAGACGTAGATAGCGCCTTGCTGTGCGAAGAAGAATCCGAGATCGGCGCCGCCGACCATGATTCCCGACAGCATGGGACGCAGGATGATGCCAAAACCGTAAGAGCAGAGAGCCCAGATAAACAGGCTTCCAAAGATCAGGCGAAGGTTTGCCGACCAGTAAGCTTCGGCGTTCGACTTTTGATCTGCCATTAATGTGTCCTCACATTGTTGTTATAGGGGGGGCAGGCAGGCACATCCTACAGAAGTCTTTTTTGGCGACCATCTACTACCTTAGTCTCGCTGTAATGCTGATCCCACGCGGGTTTGCGCATTTTGAGGTTTCGCTTTGAGGCAATTTGATGTTGCGTCGGGCCGTGACGCGGAAGCGATACACGGGCTGGGGCAAGGGCGGCGAGACTCCGCTTTACTGCTTGCAGAGTCAGTTGCGGAGAATGGTCATGTCCTTCGATACCCAGCACTTTGAAAACCTGCTGCAGCAGGCCCGCGAACAGGCCGATCAAGCTGTCGCGCAGGGTGACGCGCAATTGCAGCACGCCGCGTTTCTCACGCTGCTGGAAGCGGTACGCCAGCTCGGCACCACAACGGGCGACTGGCGGCGCATGGTGGCGCGGGCCACCGAGGATTTTCAGCACGACGAGGGGATCTGAAACCCCGGCGCCACACCAGCCCCCTGTAGGAGCGACTTCAGTCGCGAGCTTTTGGTCGTGGCCTGCGAGAAAGCATCGCGGCTGAAGCCGCCCCTACACAAAAGCGGAAGGGACTCAGGCCTGTATGGCGGCGGCCGGGTTGATCACCCGGCCCAGGCCCAGGTTGCGCAGCGCCAGGTTGAGGGTGCTGCCGATGACATTGGGGTTGTCGATGCGCATCACCTCGTCCAGCAGCTCGCGGGCCTTGCTGGCGGTGATCTGGCGCAGCAGCCATTTCACCTTGGGCAGGTTGGTGGCGTTCATCGACAGACTGTCGAAGCCCATCGCCAGCAACAGCACCGCAGCCAGCGGGTTACCGGCCATTTCGCCGCAGATGCTGACTGACTTGCCCTCGGCATGCGTGCCGTCGACTACCTGGCGTAGCGCCTGGAGTACGGCCGGATGCAGGAAATCGTAGAGGTCGGCGACGCGCGGATTGTTGCGGTCCACCGCCAGCAGATACTGGGTCAGGTCGTTGGAGCCGACCGAGATGAAGTCGACCTGGCTGGCCAGTTCGCGGATCTGATAGACCGCCGCCGGCACCTCGATCATCACGCCGATCGGTGGCATCGGCACGCTCACGCCTTCGTCGCGCACCTCGCTCCATGCGCGGTGGATCAGGTGCAGCGATTCCTCCAGTTCGAGCACGCCGGAGATCATCGGCAGCAGGATGCGCAGGTTCTCCAGGCCCTCGCTGGCCTTGAGCATGGCGCGCACCTGCACCAGGAAGATTTCCGGATGGTCGAGGGTGACGCGGATGCCGCGCCAGCCGAGGAAGGGGTTCTGTTCCTTGATCGGGAAATAGGACAGCGACTTGTCGCCGCCGATGTCCAGGGTGCGCATGGTCACCGGCTGCGGATGGAAGGCGGCCAGCTGTTCGCGGTAGATGGCGGCCTGTTCCTTCTCGCTGGGGAAGCGCTCGTTGCTCATGAAGGGCACTTCGCTGCGGTACAGGCCGACGCCCTCGGCGCCGCGCTGCTGGGCGCGGGCCACGTCGGCGAACAGACCGGTGTTGACCCACAGCGGCATGCGCTGGCCGTCCAGGGTGACGCACGGCAGGCTGCGCAGCGACTCCAGACCCTGGGTCAGCTGGCGCTCCTCCTCCACCACCTCGCCGTACTGCTTGCGCAGCACCGTGCCGGGGTTGGTGAACACCTCGCCGTGATAGCCGTCGATGATCATCTCGATGCCATCGACCCTGGAGTAGGGCAGATCGACCGCGCCGACCACGGTGGGAATGCCCATGGCGCGGGCCAGAATGGCCACATGGGAGTTGCCCGAACCCTGCACCGATACCAGGCCGACCAGCTTGCCTTCCGGCACCTCGCCGAGCATGGCCGGGGTCAGCTCCTCGCTGACCAGGATGGTGTTGTCGTGGTAGACCAGCGTCTGCTGGCGCTCCTGCTGCAGATGAGCGAGCAGGCGCCGGCCCAGATCGCGCACATCGGAGGCGCGCTCGCTCAGGTAGGGATCGCCCATCTCCTCGAAGCGATCGACATGGGCGCGAATCACCTGGCTCAGCGCGCCCTGCGCCCACTGGCCACCCTTGATCAGCTGGACCACGTCCTTACTGAGCGCGGTGTCCTCGAGCATCATCAGGTACACGTCGAACAGCGCGCGTTCGTCGGGCCGCAGCTGGTTGGCCAGCTTGGCGGACAGCTGCTGCAATTCCTCGCGCACGGCCGCCAGGGCGGTCTGGTAGCGCTGGAGTTCGGTTTCGACATCTTCGGCCGGACGGTCGGGCACCACGTCCAGATCGGCCGGCGGCAGCACCACCACGGCGGTACCGATGGCCGCGCCAGGGGCGCCGGCAATGCCGACGAAACGTGCTTCCTGGATGCCCTTGCCCTGCCGGCCCAGACCACGGATCGAACCGGTGGCTTCGGCATGGGCGATGACGCCGGCGAGCTGCGCGCTCATGGTCACCAGGAAGGCTTCCTCGCCCTCGTCGAACTGGCGGCGCTCCTTCTGCTGCACCACCAGCACGCCCATCACCCGCCGGTGGTGGATGATCGGTGCGCCGAGGAAGGAGGCGTAGCGCTTCTCGCCGGTCTCGGCGAAATAGCGGTAGCGGGGGTGTTCGGAAGCATGTTCGAGGTTCAGCGGCTCCTCGCGGCTGCCCACCAGGCCGACCAGGCCCTCGTTGGGCGACATGCTGACCTTGCCGATGGCGCGCTTGTTGAGGCCTTCGGTGGCCATCAGCACATAGCGGTTGGTTTCCGGATCGAGCAGGTAGACCGAGCAGACCTGGCTGCCCATGGCCTCCTTGACGCGCTGCACGATGATGCCCAAGGCCGCCCTGAGGTCTTTGGCGGCGTTGACTTCCTGGACGATCTTGCGCAGCGTGCCGAGCATTCTGGAGCGCTCTCCTCTAGTCCCGCGCCGGCAGGCGCGGGGCGAGTTCTTTCAGGGCGCGACGGTAGACCTCGCGCTTGAAGGTGACCACCTGCCCCAGCGGGTACCAGTAACTGACCCAGCGCCAGCCGTCGAACTCCGGCTTGCCGGTCAGGTCCATGCGTACCCGGGTTTCGTCGCCGACCAGGCGCAGCAGGAACCACTTCTGCTTCTGACCGATACACAGCGGCTGGCTGTGCGTGCGCACCAGGCGCTGCGGCAGTCGATAGCGCAGCCAGCCACGGGTGCAGGCGAGCACGCGAACGTCATGGGGGTCGAGACCAACCTCCTCGTTGAGCTCGCGATACAGCGCCTGCTCCGGCGTTTCATCGGCGTTGATGCCGCCCTGGGGAAATTGCCAGGCGTCCTGGTTGATACGGCGCGCCCACAGCACCTGGCCGACATCGTTGGTCAGAATAATGCCGACATTCGGGCGGAAACCATCGGAGTCGATCACCTGGATCACCTCGCCAATCAAGTGGCGGCATTGTTCCATAAAAATGAATAGCCCTGAAAGCAAATGCCGGAGGGCGCGTTTGGTGCGGACCATCGTGCCTTCAGTGTGGCAAGCGGACCCGTTATGCTCTGCAGCCTTTTTTCTCCCGTACGAGGTGATGCGTGGCCCTGGCCCTTTTTGATCTGGACAACACCCTGCTGGCCGGCGACAGCGATCATGCCTGGGGTGAGTTCCTCTGCCGGCGCGGCCTGGTGGAAGCCGACAGCTATCGTGCCCGCAACGATGCCTTCTATCAGGACTACCTGGACGGCCGCCTGGATGTGCAGGCCTACCAGAACTTCTGCCAGGAACTGCTCGGGCGCAGCGAAATGGACCAGCTCGACGCCTGGCATCGCGATTTCATGGCCGAGTTCATCGAGCCGATCATCCTCGCCAAGGGCGAGGCGCTGATTCGCCGCCATCTGGAGGCCGGCGATCGCGTGGTGATCATCACCGCCACCAACCGCTTTATTACCGGCCCGATCGCCGCCCGGCTGGGCGTGGAAACGCTGCTGGCCACCGAGTGCGGCATGGAAGATGGCCGCTACGTCGGTCGCAGCGTCGATGTGCCCTGTTTCCAGGACGGCAAGGTGGTGCGCCTGGAGCGCTGGCTGACGGAAAACGGGCTGGACCTGCAGGGCAGCTGGTTCTACAGCGATTCGCGCAACGACCTGCCACTGCTTTCCCGCGTCAGCAACCCGGTGGCGGTCGACCCGGACCCGATCCTGCGCGCCGAGGCCGAGGCGCGAGGCTGGCCGGTGATTTCGCTGCGCTGAGGTAACCGGCGTTGTGATGGATGTGTGGGCTTCAGCCTACGGCTGTGTCGCCACCAGCCCCAGAATCCCCACCAGCAGCACCAGCGCCGCCACGGCCAGACCGAAACCGATAGGGAGAAAGCGCGGCGACTGAACGACGCCAGTGCCCAGCGCCCATGAGCGTGTTGCCAGCAGCCACCAGGCGATGCCGGCCAGCAGGTACAGGCAGGCACCCGCCAGCACCCAGGTTTCCCCGAAGGGCACCGCTCGCAGGTGCAACAGCCACCAGGCGACGATGGGTGCGGCAATCGCCAGCACCAGCAGAAGCGGTGTGCCCCAGCGCAGCAGCGTGCCCTGATCAGCCCAGGCCGGCCAGCCGGCGGCCCGCCAGCGTTGCCAGAACAGCGCGCCGAGCGCCGCGGTCAGCGCCAGCAACAGCACAGCCAGCAGGCCCAGCAGAATCTTCAAGCTCAGCACGGTATCCATGGCGTTCCCCCCTGTCGATCGCAGCAGTCTAGACAGAGAGCACGCGGGCCGAGAGCGCAGGATTCGCCTTCGCCGGCCGGCGTAAAGCCGGCCCCACAGCAGGCTGTGTGGAAACTCCCGCTCAATTCCAAGGTTCGCGTTACTACGCGAAATATGCGGAACTTTTCCGGTTTGGCCTGCCTGGAACTTACGACAACGCGCGGAATTTGTGCATTTTCTGACCAGGCATCATTTCCGAAATCGCTTTCACACAGCCTGCACAGGGGCATCGACATTATGTCGGGGCTTGGGAAAGAAACCTGTAAGGCCGGGTTTATCCCGGCCGAGGGCGGCGGGAACGGCGCTGCGGCGAGTAATTCCCGCCCGCAGAGTCAGCCGAGGAACAGCTGATAGGCCGGGTTGTCGGTTTCGTCCCAGTACGGATAGCCGATGGCTTCCAGCGCCGCCGGCAACAGGTGCAGCTCTTCTTCCGGAACCTGCAGGCCGGCGAGCACGCGACCGTCGGCGGCGCCGTGGTTGCGGTAGTGGAACATGCTGATGTTCCAGCGCCCGCCCAGCTTGTTGAGGAAGTTGAACAGCGCGCCCGGCCGCTCCGGGAACTCGAAGCGCAGCACTCGCTCGCCACGCACGCCATTGGCGCGGCCGCCGACCATGTGGCGCACATGCAGCTTGGCCAGTTCGTCGTCGGTCAGGTCGAGCACCGGAAAGCCCTTCTCGCGCAGGCCTTCCACCAGCGCCTCGCGCGGGTCGTTCTCGGGGTGGGTCTGCACGCCGACGAAGATGTGCGCCGCGCTGGGGCTGTTGTAGCGATAGTTGAACTCGGTGATCTGGCGCTTGCCGATCGCCTGGCAGAACTGCTTGAAGCTGCCCGGCTGCTCGGGAATGGTCACGGCGATGATCGCCTCGCGCCGCTCGCCCAGCTCGGAGCGTTCGGCCACGTGGCGCAGGCGGTCGAAGTTGATGTTGGCGCCCGAATCGACCGCTACCAGCACCTGGCCGGTCGCGCCTTCGCGGGCCACGTACTTCTTGATGCCGGCCACGCCCAGCGCGCCAGCCGGCTCGGTGATCGAGCGGGTGTCGTCATAGATGTCCTTGATCGCCGCGCACAGCTCGTCGGTGCTGACGGTGATCACCTCATCGACGAAGTGGCGGCACACCGCGAAGCAGTAATCGCCGATCTGCGACACCGCCACACCATCGGCGAACAGACCCACCTGGGGCAGCACCACGCGCTCGCCGGCCGCCATCGCCTGCTGCAGGCAATTGGAATCCTCCGGCTCGACGCCGATCACCTTGATGCCGGGGCGCAGGTACTTCACATAGGCCGCGATGCCGGCGACCAGGCCGCCGCCGCCCACCGGCACGAAGATCGCGTCCAGCTGGTTCTGCTGCTGGCGCAGGATCTCCATGGCCACAGTGCCCTGACCGGCGATCACGTCCGGATCGTCGTAGGGATGGATGTAGACCAGGCCCTTTTCCTCGACCAGCTTCAGCGAATGGGCCAGCGCATCGGGGAAGGCATCGCCGTGCAGCACTACCTTGCCGCCCCGGGCGCGTACGCCCTGCACCTTGAGCTCCGGCGTGGTGCGCGGCATGACGATGGTGGCCTTGATGCCCAGATGGCGGGCCGCCAGCGCCACACCCTGGGCATGGTTGCCGGCCGAGGCGGTGACCACGCCGCAGGCGCGCTCTTCCTCGGTGAGCTG
>DATJDB010000163.1:0-18197 GCA_035497635.1 Pseudomonas sp.
CTAGGCTCACGGCACCATCCCCAGCAGGCCGCTTTCCACGCGGTAATCCAGGCCGCCGTGGGCGTTCATCGACGCCACGCGCGGCCGGCCCTCGGCATCGATCCTGATGCGCAGCTCGCCGCCCACCTCGGTCCGCCCTGGTGCAACCAGGGGCGGCGGGCGGTTGTCCAGTACCGGGGCGCCCAGCGTCGGGGCGGTCGCAGCGCCGGCCGCCGGCGCGCCGATGCGCTTCGCCAGGCTATCGCCACCGGTTATCCAGTCCGGCAGCCAGCCCGTCAGGGCGCTGACCTGCTGCTTGATCCAGCCGGTCATCTTCTCGAAGCGCACGGCGATGCCGTCGGCCAGGCCGCCGATCCACTCTTGCCCCAGCTCGCTCAGCGGCCGAGCGCCGAACAGTTCGAAAACCGCATCCACCGCCTTCAGCAGCAGCGCGGCCGGGCTGAATGACAGCAGGTCCTTGGCGATGTCGCCCATGCCCCGGTCGAAGAATGCCTTCACCCGGCCCCACAGGGCCTTGAACCATTCGGCGATGCTGTCCCAGTTGCGGTAGATCAGGTACACGGCCCCGGCCAGCGCGGCGATGCCGGTGATGATCCAGCCAATCGGCGTGGTGATCAGTGCCAACGAAAGCGCGCGGATGCCCATGATCGCCGCCGGAACTGCGCGAGCAGCAAGGCCGAGCAGCGCACCAGCACATGCCAGGACCCCTTTTACAACCCCCCCAATCAGGGTCGCAGAGAACAAGATTGCGGTCTTGGTCAGGCCGACCATTGCCGCGCCCGTAAAAATCAGCGAAGCCACTAACTTGGCCGAAAGCAGCCCCGCAACAATCACCGCCAGGTTGCCAAACCCACCTACCAAGTCAGCCACCCAGGCCACAGCATTACCCACCGTACGCAACCCGGACCACAGCTGCCGCAGGCGCTCCAGAATCTGCTGAGTGATCATCTCGCGGTTAGCCTTGGACAGCTCGCGCAGGCCTCCCAGCCATTGGTTGATAGTGGGCAGCAAGGCGCCCACGACGGCTTCCCTGATCGATCGGAAGGCGCTGCTCAGCTCGTTCATCTGCCGCACGTACAGGCGCGACTGCTCGATGTCCTCGTCACTGAGGACCGCGCCATTGTCACGGGCGGCCTGGCGCAGCTTGTCCAGCTCCTCGCGGGACTGGGTCAGCATGGCCACCATCTGCTCGCCACCACTGCCACCGAACAGCTCGTCAAAGATCCGCTGCTTGGCGGCATCGTTCTCGATAGTGCCCATGCGGCCGTGCACCAGGTCGAGCAGCTTTTCCGTCTGGCCAGCGGTGCCGCGCAGGTCCTGGACGGAGATCCCGAGGCGCTTGAACGCCTCGGCGGCGCCGCCGGAGCCCGTCATCACGAACTCGTCGGCGCGCAGGCCCAGTTCCTTCAGGCCATCGACCAGGGCGTCATTGCCTACGCCGAACTGCTGGCCGGCGTACTGCCATTCCTGCAGCCAGCCGGCGGCGACGCCGAGGCGCTCCGAGCTGATCTTGATCTCGTTGCCCAGGGTGGCGACGCCGCCGACCATGCGGGTCAGCGCCCAGCCGGCCGCCGCCGCAGCGCCGCCGACGACGGCCAGCCCCTTGCCCAGGGCCATGGCCTGCTTGAGGGTGCCGGCCAGGGCGGTCTGCACGCCCCGGGCCGAGGTGCGCAGGTTGTTCAGCCCGGCACGGCGGGCCAGCCCGGACAGCGACTGGGTAACCCGACGCAGCGGCGAGGTCAGCCGATCAACCAGTTCCAGGATCACCGATGTTCTGAGTTCACCCGCCATGCCGTTTCATTTCCTCTGCCAACTTTTCCGCCTGGCCAAACCACCAGCGCAGGTCATCCACATCCATCTCCAGCAGGTCCAGCGGGTTGAACCCGCTGAACGTCGCCGCTACGGCTCGGACAAGTCCGTCCCAGTCCGCCGGGACTTCGGCAAAAAAGGGCCGAGGACAGCCATCACCAGGTCGAAGTCGAGGGCGTCCAGCTCATCCATGGCGTGGGGCGGAACGCCGGTCATGGCGGCCACCAGCGCGAAGCTCTGGCTGATCTCGCCGGCAACCTTGTCCATGGCCTTCATGTGCTTGCCCTTGACCTTCTTCGGCAGGCGCAGCTCGGTGAGTGTGCGTTCGCCATCGAGCTTGCTTTGCTTGTAGGTGATGGGTTCAACCAGGGTGATCTGCACGGCGTCGCCCAGGTCCTGGACGCGGGCGAGCTGGTCGGCGGTCAGGCTCAGGCCCGCCAGGAATTCGGTAGTCGGCATCGGTTACATCCTTTCGCAGCGGCGAGCGGCCATGTTCAGGCGCACCTGGCCTTCGCCCGAGTTGAGTTCGGCCGTCTCGGTCACGAACGCGCCGGACAGCATGTAGTCCTGGCCGTTGTCGCACTCGAACAGGACGGTGGCGTTGGTGATGGCGTTGAGTTCGATCAGATCGACGTCTGGGGTATGCAACACCGTGCATTGCAGCGTCGGCGCCACGGGTTCTTCGTTGAAGTGCACCCGCCGGCCAGCCATCCGCGTGGTGCGGTTGACCCCGCCGGGGTTGAGGGTCGCCCCCCGCTCGGTGGGAATCTCGCGGCCATCGACTCGGATGGTGGCGATCCCGGTTACCTTTCCGCTCATGTCGGTTTCCTCTGGTTAGCGGCGGAACTGCGTCTGCTGGGCGTGGACGCTGTACTGGCCGATCAGCATCGGCTGATCGATGACGTTGAGCCGGTTCGGGTTGTCCGGGTCGATGCCTACCTGCAGGCTTTCCTTGTAGCCGGCGTAGTCGCGCACCCAGGCGCGCTCGCCCATGAAGGTCTGCTGGTACAGGCTCAGCAGCTCGGCCTTGCACACCTTGGGCGTCATCACCGGCTGGCTCGGGTCGTACAGCATCCGGTCGGCATCCTCGGCCAGCTTGTGGCGCGGATACTTCTGCGCGAACGTGCTGCGCTGCTCGTAGCGGATGCGCTCCAGGGTTTCGGGCGTGTTGATCAGCAGGTAGCTGTCATCGGCCATGCCGGCGGCGTTGCGCTGGTAGGTGGTGATCTGCAGCTCGATCTGCACCGTGCCGTCGACCGCCACCGTGTAGGTGGCGATGCCATCGAACAGCAGCAGGTTGCGCTCGGGGTCATCCCAACGCTGGTCTTCGCGCGGGCCGATCAGGCCGGGCAGCGGCAGGCGCTGCAGCGGGCGGGCCGGGTCGATGGCCAGCGCCTTGGCGGCCACGATGGCGTTGGTTGCGGCCCATACCCACGGCGCACTGGGCGACGCCCCCATGCCCATGATCGACAGGTGCGGCGAGTTGCGGCCGTTGCCCAGCGTGGCCGTAGCGGCATGGCTGCCCCGGAAGGCGGCGAAGGCGCGCCCGCCAATCTGGCGCATCGGGCCGTAGCGCTTGGCCAGCTCCTCCTCGATCACCTCCAGGGAAACGGTGTCGGTATAGGGCAGGCAGATCCAGTTCCACCACTCGCTGCCCATGGCGGCCACGGCCGGCAGCAGATCCGGGTTGACCGCACCCCCGGTCGGCGCGGTGAAGGTCAGCCCCAGGCCAGCGGTACGCTCCTCGCCCTTGAGGCTGTCGCCCAGGGAAATGCTGTTGCCGCTTTCGCCGCCCCAGCGGCAGGTAATGTCCACTTGCTCAGGAGCACCCGCGCCAATGCTGGCGGTGACCGGCAGGCGGTCATCGGCATTGATGGCCGCGACGATGGCCTGGGCGGCAACGGACGGCTCGGCCCCGGCAACCATCTCGCACCAGACCCGATAGCCGGCGATATACAGCGCAAGCGGCCGGGTTTCGGACGGGCCAGCGGTCACCAAGATGGCGCCCTTAGCGGCTACCGCCAGGTCGGCGTCCTGCAGCGGGATGGCCCAGGTCTCGGTGTACAGGTCGACGTTCTTGATGGCGCGGAACTGCTCGGCCAGCATCGAGCCACGGCCGAACAGTTCGTCGGCCTGGCCGTCGCGGGTCACGCGCACCGGAACCAGGGGCGCGGCGCTACCGGTATCGAGCATCTGGCCAAGCACCAGGAGCTTGCCCTGGAACACGGCGTTGCCGGCCAGGCGGTTGTCGAACTCGATGTACCAACCCGGCAGGCGCAACGCGGCCGGGATGTCGTTGAATACCGTGGAGCTGATGGCCATTACTTGGCACCCCCTTTCTTCTCAGGCGTGGCCGGAAGCGGCTCGGCCGCCGACTGCGCGTGCGCTGCTTGCGCGTTGTTTGGCACTTCTGCCACATCGCCTTCGTTCAGGCGGCGTTGCCAGTAGGCCGACCATTCGACCGGCTCGCCCTGGGCGGCCAGCTTCTGGCCGTTCTCCGGGCGGCGCACGACCAGGTCCGGCCTGGCCGGCTTGATGACTCGCTTCATGGCTGTTCCTCGCTGCCCGTGGGCAGGGTGAGATGGGTCTCGGTATCCGGGCCGGCCGGCACTTTGTGGGTGGCGTGATAGATCTCGAAGTTGGCCAGTGCGCTGGCGTCCAGGGCGGCCGGAAACATCATCTTGGCGAGGCCGAAGACGGCGCCGTAGATGACGATCCCCTGCTGGTCAGCCCGATCCGAGTAGAGGTTGTCGACCCGCTCCAGTTGGAGCGTGCCAACCCCCGCCACGGACAGGCCGTGCAGCCCGGGCACCACCCGTTCGAGGATCTCGTAGGCGCCCACCTCCCGGTTGCTGCCCCGGCGCCGCGCCCGCTCGCCACTGGCCTGGCCGGTGACGACGTACACGGCATACCGGCCGTTGATCGCGGCGCGGGGGCCATTGACGGCGGCGCCGCCCGACCAGGCGATATAGATGCCAGGCACCTTGCGACGGGCGGCCTTGAGGGTCGCGTCGTCCCAGTTGCCCGGCAGGTCCTCCACGGTCTTGACGTGTTCACCCACCAGGAGTTGGCAGCGCTCGATCATGGCGTCCTCTACCTCGGCCAGCATCAGAACACCCCTCCCGGAAAGGTCCGGCGGCCCGGCATCATCACCACATCGCCGGCGCTGGTGACGTCGTCATCCACCTTCGGCAGGCCGAGCTTCAGCGCGCCGCTGGCAATCGAGCGCAGAGCCCGGATGGCGTCGTCGTAGCGCTTGGTCACCTGCTCGGTGGCGCGATTGTCGTAGAGCCGGTAACGGGCGATGTCGCAGCCGTAGGCCGTCAGAATCGGCGGCACGCTGGCCAGCGGCAGGCGGTAGCCGCCGCCGGACAGGGCGCTGTCGATCTCGCCGGTCGCGTCCTGGATGGCGTCGTCGACCTTGACCTGGTCGATGGTTTGCCCGGTGTCGTCGCTCTTGTCCTCGGCGAGATCGAGGATCTCCTCGCGGTCGAAGCGACGAATCAGGTCATCCAGGGTGAGATAGGCGGCCATGGCGGGTCCTTATCAGGCTGCGCCAGGCAGCCAGGGGTTGAGGATCAGCTTCGAGGTGCCGGCCCATTCGTTGGTCGCGCCGTTGGCGGCCTGGCTGTTGTTCAGCACGCGCAGGGCGGCGCCCTCGTGACCGTTCGGCACCATGGTGTGGCTGTGGCGAAGGGCCAGCGGCCGGCCGTGGTCGCCCTTCAGCTCAACCAGGCGCGCACGGGCCTCTGCGTAGGTCTCGGCGTTGAACGGCTCCTTGCTGCGCACGATCAGCTGCCACAGGCCGGCGCCTGCGTTGACGCGGGCGTCCACGCCGAACTTGAACTTGTCGGTGGTGAATACCGAGTCGCTGTTCAGGTCGGTCAGGGCGCGGAAGTGGTAGTCGCGGCGCTTCTGGAATACCACCGGCTTGATCACGCGGGTCAGGTCCATCACGTACCAGGCCGCGCCGGCACCACCCATGTCGTTGCTGACCTGGGTTTCCTTGCCCTTGTCATTCAGCACGATGTGGTTGCCGAACAGCGAGGCGCCGTCATAGCACTTGGGGTTGTTGACCAGGGTCTCGACGGCCAGCTCGTTGGGATGCTCGCGGCTGGAGCGGCCAAATTCTTCGAACACCGGGGCATAGAGGCCATAGGTGTCGTCATCGATGGCGTCGCGGCTGATGCCCTCGGTCAGCTCGAACTTGCGGTTCTTGATGCTGAACTCGCCACCTTCCAGGCTGTGCACCACGCGGTCGCCGATCCATTCGCGCAGGCGCGGCAGGCTCTTGAGGAAGGGGTAGACCTCGACGGCGGTCGTGGACGGCACCGTGGTGCAGAACTGTTCGTAAAGCGCGCCATCGGCGCCCATCGAGGCGAACCCTCGCTGGAAGTTGGTGTTGTAGGCACGGAACAGCGCCTGCAGGTTGGCGGAAGTAAGATCCATTGCTATGTCCTCTGCGGTGAAAGGGGCTGGTGCGGCTGCCGTTACAGCAGCACGCCGCTGGTGGGATCGATCAGCACCCAGACGCCTGCGTCATCCACCGCGTCGACGATGCCGGCAATGGAGCGGGTGCCCGTGCCATCGGTCTTGGCCACGGTCTGGTTGTCGACGATGAAGCAGGCCTTGCCGATGTCGGCGGCGGTGATCTCGTCGGCGTCCGCGCTGTTCTCCAGGCGGGCAAAGCCGCGCAGCACTTCGGCGGTCTGCTCGCCGTCGGCGCCGGCGCTGTTGTCCACCAGGGACTCGAAGACGCCGACCGCCACCAGGTTCAGGCCGGTGACGCCCGGCTGCACCAGGCCAGCGGCATCGATCACGGCGAGGGTGCCGGCCAGGCACAGGGCGCTGGCGGCGACCGGATAGCCACGGCGGTAGCCGGAGACGCTCGGGGTGTTGCGGTTCTGGGTTGCGGCAACCATGCGGGCTTACTCCTTCGGGTTGTGCTTGCGGTACTCGGCCGGGCTGATGCCCATGGCCTTGCACACCGCCAGTTCGGATTCGTTGAGTTCGCCGTCCTTCTTGCCGGTCTCGTCCGGCTGGCGGCCTGCGGTCTGGCTGCCACGCAGGGCGGCAATCGGGGTCGCGCCATCCAGGTAGGCCTTGCACGCGGCGAGGCCCTGGGGCTTGAGCCATTCGGCGGTGGCCTTGCCCGGGATGCGGCCGTCCGCCAGGCCTTCTTCGATCAGCTTGTCCAGCTCGGCGACGGTGCTGCCGGCGCGCAGGGCGGCGAGCTGCGCGCCTTGCTCCTGGAACACCGCCAGCGGCACGAACTGACTCATGTCGGGTTTGGCACCGGCCTTGGCGGCGGCAATGGCCTTGCCGGATTCATCTTTGGCGGCGGCGACCGCCTCCTCGGCGTCGGCTTTGGCCTTGATCAGGGCGTTGATGGCAGCGGTGATCTGCTCGTCGGTGGCGTCTGCGGACAGGCCCAGGAGCTTGATCAGGTCTTCACGATTCACGGTGTCTTCCTCGTGGGTAGGGTCATAGGCGCCACTGCCCAGGCGGGCCGCAGCGAGGGCGGGGATGGCGGTATCGATGGCCGGGTTGTTGGTCAGGCCGACATGCAGCAGATCCAGCACGGTGCCGGTCTTGGGGTCGTAGGGGAAAACGGGGGACAGGTAGCGGTATTCATCCGCGTCGATGGCCGCCTTGGCGCGGGCCTTCCAGTCCACACGGCCGTAGAGACCGTCTTCGCGCCATTCGAGCGAAGTGCGGTCGATCCAGCCGGATGCCGGCGCGGGTTCGCCGTTCTGCTCGGACAGCAGGGTCTGATGTTCGTAATCGATGACGATGTCGGTGCTGCGCGCTGCGGCACGCTTGATGATCGGCCGGGCGGCCGCTTCGTCCAGGAACCAGGGGCCGGCCCCTTCCAGGGCGCCGCGCGGGGCGTTGAAGGTGCCGGCTGGAATCAGGCGAGTCATGCCGCCCTCGGCGACCACTTGCAGGGCCAGGGAACAGGCAGCGACGGGGAATCTGGGCTTCGTTTTCATGCCCCCATCTTCGGAGGGCACGGCACGCGGTCGGGATTAAAGGGTTTTGGTATTGCAGGGGGGTGGAGGGCGACGGGGCGCCCTCGCGGAAGTGCTTATGCCGCGCCGATCATTACGGGTTTGGCCGAGCCGTCCGCCGGCTCAAGGTAATACTGCATCACTCGGCTGTAGGCCCGCAGAGGCAACTCGCAGTTCGGGCAGTTGGTGAGGACTTCACCGCTTTTTTTATTCAACGCCAACTTGTCCATGATGGGGTTGAGGAAGTCGACGTCCAGTTCATTGGAACAGCCTGGGCATTTGTGCATGGGGTATCCCTCCTTTGATCTCTGCCGGGTGCATTTGGGGCCGCAGAATGTATCACAGCGCTTCGCCTGGCCCTTCCTTGCGCTCTCCGGCCGCATTTAACGCCCATTTAACGGCCATCTCACCCCTTGCGCAGGCGAAGGTAGCGCCCAACGCCTGATCGGCGCGCCAAGGCCCTTACAGGGGGCCACCCCCCAGCGGCTCGGCCAGATGCTCCTGGAGGATCTCCAGCGCCCTCGCTTCGTCTTCGCTGGACAGCCCCAGAAAAGGCCGTGCCGGGATGTCGCCCCACAGGTGCGGGTAGGCTGATTTCAAGCCTCCGTTCTGCTGCATGCCGGCATAGACCAGGCTGCTGCCCCATTCCAGCGAGGTATCGGTCGCCCGGTAGTGGATTTCATTGGACAGGCGCCGGCTTTCACCAATCAGCGCATCATCGTTGCCCTTGCGGGCGATGGTCTGGTCCGAGTTGCCCTTCCAGGTGCTGCCATCGGGCGCCGTCTTGCTGGCGAAGCGGCCCTTGGTGGATTCGATGAAGTATTCGCCCAAGTCCTGAAGCGCGGGGCGCATGTTCTGCGCTCGCCGTATCAGGCCGTTCAGCGCCTCCAGCACGCGCCGGTTGTCCACCCGCTCCTGGATCATCGGATATACTCCTTGCCGGCCTTGGGCACTGCACCGTCATGCTCAAACCATGAAACGTCCTGGACGTTAGGGCGGGGACAAGGCCACATCACTTCCGCTCCCGCACGTAAAACGTCTGCAGCACCAGCATGCGGCGCCCCTTGCGCACCTCGAACACCGCCACATAGGTTTCATTGCCCAGCGTCAGCTCGCGACGCACCAGTGGCGTCTTGGTTGACTCGGAAACGCCCGCGTCGATCAGCTCGCCGCCCTCATTCAGCAACCTGGGCAACACCGCGTAATCCGCTGCCGTGACCGGCCGCTGTCCCCGGGCGTGCTCGCCACTGCCGCCATGCTTGCGCTGTACGTGGCGCACCGTGGACACGTCCAGGGCGTAGTCGTAGCCGTCCACCGCCAGTTCCTTGAGCTGGCGCACCTGGACCACGTCTGCCGACGCCAGCAGCCCCAGGGTACGGTAGGCCGGGATCTGGCCCGGATCGTCTCCCCGCAGTACGCGCTGGGCATAGCGCCTGGCATCGTCTGCCACGCTGGGCAGCGCCCGGTAGCTGCGCGACAGCTGATCGCGTAGGCGGTCGGGCACGCCGGCCATGTAGGCCTTGGCGATCTCGTAGGGCCAGGCGCGCGACTTCTCGGCCATCTGCGTGATGGCCTGGGCGACCCTCGCGCCCGGCTGATAGTCCCAGCCTTCATCGATCCCCGGCGCCTGATCCGCGTTCCAGCCGTCCAGGAGCGCCTTGTCTGGATCGCCGCCCAGGCGGCGTGCTGCAGCTGCAGTGCGCGCGCCCACCACATAGCACTGGCAGCCCCACCCATTTGGCGGGTAGTAGCGTTTCCAGAACGGGTGCTTGGCCGGCAGGGTCAAACCGTCGAGCTTCTTGTGCTCAGGCCTGGGGTTGCGCACCGAGTCGTTGTGCTTGTAGATCCAGTACTCGAAGCCGGCGTCCTGGAGCTGTGCCAAACGCCCCGCCGAATAGCTGGTCATGGCGTTGGTCTGGTAGATGGTTCGGGTACGCCAGCGCTCACCGGCGCGGGTGCCTTCTCCCGTCCAGTCGTGCCAGCCGTTGCGCTGGACGATGGCGCGGAAGTCCGTGCGGAATTCGCCCAGGCCACGCCCCTCGCTGATTGCCCGATCCACCGCTACGGCAAGGTCTGCCAGCAGGTCGGCCTTGGCCGCGCCGGCGACCATGAAGCCGGTGTCGTGGGCGTCGCGCTGGATGTCGTCCCAGCGCGCGGTGGGCACCAGGTTGCCCAACTTGTTGCGGTAGAACGCCACCTGCTCGGCGAACGGGCGCCCGAGCACGGCGTGCAGGGTGGGTTGGCCGTCAGCCATCGCTACGCTCCGAGACGTCCTCGATGTCGCTGCGCCCGGCCAGCTCGGCGACTGACAGCCCATCGCCGATCAGCGCGGCCAGTTCGTCTTCGTCAAGCTCGGCCTGGGCGGCCAACAGCATCTCGCGGAACTCTTCCAGGCTCTTGGCAGCGGCCAGCATCGCTTCGACACGCTCCAGCCAGGCCGCTACCTTCGGATCGCCCTCCCGGGCCAGTCGTGCGGCGATGGCATCGGCGGGGGTAGCCGGGCGCGAGCCCTGGCGCAGCGCGGCCAGGGGCGCGGCGGACTGCTCGCGCAGCATGGCGGTCATGGGCTGTTGCGGGCGCGGCTGCAGCACCGCGTCGTTCTCGCCAGCCTGGGGAATGCCGGTCTTCTCATGCAACCACCACAAGGGCACCTTGGCGCCCATGTCCACGTAGATCGGCAAGGTGTTGGCCAGGGTCTGGAAGTCTTCGGTCTCGCCCATGTCCAGGACGAAACGCGGCGCGCGGTTGGCGTCGGCGATCCCGAAGTTGAGGGCCGCCATCGGCCACAGGATCGAGCGACGCACGGTGCCGCCGTACTGGCGCACGTCGGAGCGGATCAGGCTGGACTGGCCGCGCTCGTGGACGTTGCCCAGGGCATTGGTATTGGTGCCGTCGCCCGTGCCGCTGGTCAGAGTGCCGCCCAGGATGATGCGGGCCTTGCTGCGCTCGCACCAGTTCATCATGGCCAGGTACAGATCCGCGCTGCCCTGCGCGGCCTCCAGGAACTCGATGTTCATGCCCTCGGGGATGATCCCGGCGGCATCCTTGCCCATCTGCACCACAGCGCGCAGCAGGGTGGCCTTCTCCTTCTGGGTGGCGTTCTTCGGGTACTTCCCGAGGCGCGCCGGCATGCCGTAGATCTCCAGCAGCTGTGCCAGATCGCCCAGGGCGTAGTTCTGAAACAGGTACGGCCAGGCCAGCATGCGATGCAGGCCCGAGCGGGCCACATAGCCCGGCCGGGCGCGGTGGCGGTGCTGCACCCAGCCCAGTGGCCACAGCTCGGCGCCGGTGGCGCTGCTGTCGCGCAGGGTCAGCAGGTTTTGATCGTCCGGGTGCAGGCGAAACCAGCGGTGCGGCCGCAGGATGGGCTGCTCGATGTAGCGCAGCGCGCCGTCGCGCTTCCAGGGCAGCTCCAGATTGGCCCACCCGTGGCCCAGACCGGAACCGAGATCGAGCACCAGGTCTTCGACCTCCATGGCCGAGAACACCTCATTGGCGTGATCGGCGGCCTTCTTCTCCTGGGCGCTGGCGTTGTCCGGCGGCAGGATCTGCCATTCCAGCTCGGCGGCCAACTGGCGACGTTTGAGCATGTCCGCGCCGATCTGCGGGTCCTTCTCTTCCATGTCCTCGAACAGATCCGACTGCGCCTGCAGGTCGCCCTGCTCGGCGCCCTCCAGGGTCTGGTAAAGGCGGGCCGGCGTCAGCCCCTTGGTCGGGTGCTCGGCAAACTCGCGCTTGATCTGGCCAACGCGGGCAGTGTCGTCGGTCTGCTGTTCGTCCAGGGCGGCCGTGTCGCCGCCAAACAGGCGCTTGATCATGCTGGGGATGCCTACCATCCACCACCTCCAAAACCAGATTCGTGGGTGTCGTCGTCATTGTCGATTTGCCCCGACTTCGGCGCGGCCATGAACTCGATCACGGTCGTCTCCAGCATCGAGGCGTAATAGGCCATCGCCAGGGCGATGGCGGCGTCGCCGTGGCGGTTCTTGCTGCTGCCGGTCTTGCCGTCGGGCAGGCGCGGGATGCCCTTGATCACTTCAATGGCGCGCAGGTCGTCAGCCACCTCCCGATCCCTGGGTATGCTCAGCTGGCCGTCTTCCAGCGCGGCCTTGAACTTGGGCATGGCATCCAGGTACCAGGCCTGACTGATCATCACCGCCTCGATCAGGCCGGCGCCGTAGCGCTCCACAGCCTGCTCGCCCAGGTACTGGCCGTTACCGCGAGCGTCCAGGGCGCCGCCCCGCAGGCGCGGCAAGCGGTCGACCACGTAGAACAGCACCTGCTCCTGCTGTTTGAACGGCACGTTGCGCAGTTCGACCAGGAACGGCACCTGGCGCTGCAGCAGCGGGGTAATGACCATTGGCGCAATCACCGTCAGGTCACCCGAGCGACCAAAGTCCTCGCCAAAGCAGTGCTGGTCGCCGGGGTTCAGCTTCTCCAGGAGCGGCTTCAGCTCCCGCTCGCACCAGTCGCGGATCTCGGCCGCGCGCAGGTGTTCCGGCATGGCGTTGAACTCGGCCGTGCCCTCGAAGCGCAGCACCGGCGCCTCGACCATCCGCGCCTCGATCAGCGCGCGGGACAGGTACGCGCCTCCGCCCGACTTGGGTACGCAGTAGTACTCCTCCAGGGCGTCCTCGCGGGTCGCGGTATCGGCCAGCAGGTTGGCCTTCCACTGGTCTTCCGCTTCCTGGCTCCAGGGCTTGCCGCGCACCTGGCAGATGCGCTGGTACAGGCCCTGCTCGCAGGCATCATCCAGGGTGATGCGGTGCACGCTGTAACGCTTCTTGCCGGCCCGGCTGTCCTGGATGATCTCGTTGAAAAGGTTCTCGGCGCCGTTGTGGGTCGAGATCAGACGCACCCTGGCGCCCCACATGGTCAGCGCCAGCGCTGCCTTGAGGACCTCAGCGAGCTGTTCGTGGAACGCCGCCTCGTCGATGGTGACGTTGCCCTGGCGGCCCCGCAGATTGGACGGCCTGGAGCTGAGCGCCTGGATCTTGAAGCCGCTGGCGAAGTGGATATTGAAGGTGAGGATGTCCTTGTCCTCGTCGACCAGGACTTCCTCCTGAATGGCGCTGGCCGCACGATCGAACGCCTTGGCCCACATGGCGCAGGCGTCGATGAATTCGATGGCCATCTCCTTGTTGGAGCCCACATAGAAGTGGTTCGTGCCGCCCGCGGCCTTGGCGGCGCTGGCCGACAGCACGGCGTCGGCGGCTTCCGCCCAGGTGATCCCGGTCCGCCGGCTTTTCTCGGCGATCTTGAGTTCTGACTGGTCCTCGATCCACACCCGCTGATAGGGCAATAGCACCGACTTTGGCACTGGGCTGCTCATGGCGTGGAATCCCCAGGCTTTTGCACCTCGCACCGAAAGACCGCGTCACCGACATAAAAACCGCCCAGACGGCGACACTCCGACGCAATAGCGCCGTGCGCATGCACCCAGCCGATGACCCAGCCCAGCGCCAGGGCGCCAACGAATGACCACAGCCCCATCACGCGATCCCCAAAATGTCGCGCTTGATCGCGTCGATGGCTTCCTTACTCATGCCCTGGCTGGCCATGGCGCCCTCGGCCACCGTTGCCGCTTCCTGAAGGGCCGCCCGTCGTACTTCCACCTCGGCGGCCCACTTCTTCTGCACTACGGATGCGCGGCCCAGCTCGGCCACGGCCTTGGCTACCTTGGGCAGGTCGATCTTGCCCTCATCACTCATCAGCAATTTGAACAGGTGCTCCTGAACCAGGCGCATCAGCGCTTCGTTGACTGCGCCTTCTTCATCAGGTGCGGCCGCCACCACAGCGCGGGCCTGTTCGCTGGCCAGCCGCAGGGCGGAAAGGCGCTCTTCGAAGTTCTGGCCGTAGCGGTGCAGCGCGCTCTTGCTGATGGCGAAACCGCGCCCGGCCAGTTCGTCCGACAGGGCTTCGTAGTCGCTGAAGTTGTTCTCGGCCAAGGCCTGGTCGAGCCAGGCCTTTACCTCGGCCGGCAGGCTGGCCACCTTGCTGCGCGGCGGCATGTCAGGCGCTCCAGTACTTTTCCGGGCGGGCAATGCCGGGGCGGCAGTCCACGGTGTATTCGGCGATGTCCACCCCGTAGTGGGTCAGGCCGCAGATCCACGGGCCGCTGGGTTGCTTGTTCAGCGTGACCAGACTGCGGTCGTGTAGGTAGTCCAGCTCGCGGCGCAGCTCCAGGGGCGTGGCGTCGGGGTAGATCCCTTGCAACGTGGAGAGCACCAGGGCTTCGTGCGGGTCGACCGGGCGGGCGTTGTTGAGGGTCAGCAGGATGTACCAGCGCATCGACTCACGGCGCGCCTTGGCGGAATCAATCATGTCGGGCTCCGTTGATTTGGATCACTTCGAGCTTGGAGGCCAGGGCGTCGAGCTTGGCCTCAATAACTGTCTGGTTGCGCACGTAGTCTTCCCGGCGCACGTACTGCAGCGGCAGGTCGGCCTGCCAGCGCAGGAAGGACTTTTCCAACTGACGGACCGTCTCTGTCTCCCGGTCCTGGCGCTCCAGCAGCTTGGTGAAGTTGTCTTCCCAGTGCTTGGACGCAACCTGACGCGCGGCTTCCAGGGCACCGAAGCGCTCGTTCTGGCGCTTCTCGAACTGCACCAGGAGCAGTTTGACCAGGCCGGTGAAGATGCCGGTTACGATCCCGAGCAGGCTCAGAGCCCAGCCGATCAGCTCGCCCAGTTCCAGGTTGAGGTTCATTGCGCCTCCAGCGCGTCGATCAGTCGGTTGAGCTGCGCGGCGGTGTTGCGGCACTGCTCGGCATAGCGGGTGTGGTGGCTGAGGACGTCGGCCTGGCCGAGGCCGGAATCGAGCTGCTCAGCGGCTCCGGCGCTGGCGGCCGGCGCAGCAGCTCGGTCGGGATCTGCGGGGGCTGGCAGGGCGGCGCCGGTGGCTTCGTCCCACACGCGGACAAAGCCGCGAGTGAACACACAAGCAGGCAGCGGCTCAGGCGCGGCATCCCGCGCCTGGCGATAGAGGGTTGTGACACGGGCGATTTCTCCAGTAAGGCGGTCGGTAGTCTGGCGGTGTTCGCGCTGGATGCTGGCCAGCTTGCCGGCCAGTTGATCGAAGCGGGCCAGGGTGTCGCGCAGTTGCTGCGCGGCGGCTTTGGCATCGCGCTCGGCGGCCTGGGCGCGCAGCGCGATCTCGTCAGCGTGCAGGCGCTTGAGGGTTTGCAGGGCGGCATCGGCCTCGGCGTAGGCTTTGGCGTAGCCCTGATCCCATTGGCTTGAGCCATGCACCCACAGCGTCGCGGCCATCAGCAGGGCGAGCAGCAGCGGCCAACTGGCCTTCAACCATGAGAGGTTCATAGGCCGGCCTCACATAGCCGAACCTCGTCCAGGCGCCGGTGGTGAAGCCCCCGCACGAATCGAGTGCCAACGAACGCCCAGGCCGGCGTGCCGTCAGCCTTCCAAGCCAGTGCCTGGCAGCCCTCGGCGATACGCCCCAGGTTGATAAGCGCCACGGCACGGCTCGCGCAGGTGCTCGGTACTCCAAAGTTGTGGGAATGGCTGCTCAGCGCATCGAAGGTGTTCTGGGTGATGTTCGAGTTGGTGAGGCAGTCGGCCAACTGCAGCTGGCCCTTGCTGACCACCATGCGCTCGACTTCCTCGCAGCGCTCCTCGGACCAGTAATCGCCCACCACCAGCGGGTAGGGGCTGGTGTGTGGGGTAATGCCCTTGCAAACGGTGGGCAAACCATCGGCTAACTGGTCGGGGTAGACGTGGTTCTGACCGTCGCCCTCCCAGGTGCCGAGAAACGCCATGAGCGTGCTGCTCGCCAGCACCAGGGTGCCGGCGGCGATGCGAGCCTTAACCCCCATGGCCACCTCCGACCAGACTGCGCAGCGCGGCCAGGTGACGGTTGCCCACCTCCGGGGCGGACTTACGGTAATGGGTGACGTTGAGGGCTTCACGGCGCGGTGCGGCCGGCGGCTTTTCCTTGGCCGCCTGCTGCCGGCCGGCTCGGTAGTTGCGGTAGGCCTGGGCCTTGGCGAAGGCGCTTCTGACGTGCTCCTCAACCCGGGGGCGCCATTCGGCGGGACAGCGCTCCAGCAGCTGGCGACGCCGGTCGAGCGATGGCTCGGCCAGGATCGCGGCGGCGTAGTCGCGGGGGGCGATTAGACGGTTGCCGGACACTGTTCCAGCTCCAATGGAAAAGGAGCACTGACAGTACGGCGCGGCGATCACCGCTCGGGATTAAAGGCTATTACTGTAAAAAACCCGCCGGGCAGGCGGGTTTCAGGGGAGGGGAAGCGCAACATTCAGCACGCCGGGCGGCGGCTTGTAAAGCCTTTTGCTAGAACAGCGATGGCTGGATGCGCTGGCGGTGCAGCGTTCGCTGCTCGGCAATGATGGCGTAGATCTGCATCACGGTCAGGCCAAAGGTATCGGCCAGGTCTTCGATGTTGTTGCCCTTGTACTTGGCCCAGATCTCGCGGTCGCGCAGCGCGCGCTCCAGGACGTCATCCTTGGGCATGTAGAGCTGACGGCCACCGGCGTAGCGGGACAGCGCCCGCACCGTGATGAACGCCCGGCGCTGGGCAACCTCGGGCCCATCCCCGGCCCGCAGGTGGGCGGCCTCGATCACGCTGACCAGGTCGGCCAGCGCCTTCGGCCACTTGGCGCGGATCTCGGGCGACTGCACATACGCCAGAGCGTCTTCCGGGATCTCGTCGCCGAACAGATCGTGACTGCTCACATGTCCCCCTCGCGCCGACGTGCGTCATAGGTCAGAGCCGCCACCAGGCGGCGTAATTGATCGGTGTCGCACCATTCCACGCGCTCGACCTTAAACATGCGCAATGCCATGGCATCGGCATATGCCCAAGGCCGACCGGCATCGGCCAGTTGCGCCTCGATCTTGCCGACCAGCGCCTTGCGTTCTGCGGCGGGCTTCGGCGTGCTGCGACCGGCTTTGTTCGCCGGCTTGGGCGTCCAGCCCAGGCGCTGGAACTCGGCCAGCACGGCGCCGATCTGGCGCGGGCTGAGTTCCTTGGCCGAACGCACGCCGGCCACTCGGGCCAGCAGCGCGCGATAGGTGTCCTCGTCCAGGCCGAGCTGGGCCTTTGCGATGTGGATCTTGGCCAGGCTGCTCATTGCATTACCGCCTGGGTGCGCTTGCGGGCCGCGCGCAACCGCTTGTGCTCGTTCGAGCAGGCGCGGCACCAGCTGTCCAGATTGCCGTTAGGGCGCGGGTGGAAGAACTCCGTGTCCGCCGGCCAGTATTCCTGGCAGTTCGGGCAGTAGCGTTCGACCGCGTACCAGTTGGTGCGCTGCTTGGGCGGCTTGGCCATTGTGGCGTGTGTCGGTGTCATACCGGGTTCCTCGGGTCCATGGCCGCCCGGAAGGCGACTGGATTGTTTCGGGCCAGCCCGGCCATGTAGCGGATGGCCAGGGTCAGGGCTTCGTCGGCTTCCTCGTAACCGCCGACCTGGCGCATCAGCTCCAGGTCGCGGCGGGTGCCGGCGTACATCTCGACCTTGACCAGCTCGGCGCCGACCTTTTCGCGATGCTCACGCTCACGGTCGCGCTTGGCCTGCTGGCGATCCTTGTTCTGCCGACGGATACGGTCGGCCTTGCTTTCACTCATGGTTGGCTGCTCATCAGTACCGGGCCACCACGCCCGGCAGACCGCCCCGGTCGGGGCGGTTTCGCATCAGTTCAGGGCCAGCGGCGCGGCTCCGGCCACGCCATGGTTGAGGCGGACACCGGCGGCAGCCTCCAGCCCATGCAGGGCGTCCTGTGCCGAGCGGTTGTTGATGGGGCGGCCGGCGTTGCGGTTGCGGGCGTCGAGATCACTCAGGCTCGGGTGATGCTTGCTCACATAGGCCTCTACCGCCTGGGAGGGTTGTTCCTGCCCGGCGAACTCCTGGACCTGACGGCGCACGGCGAACACCCAGGCGTCGCAGAACACATCGGCGCGCTTGGTCTTGTTGGCAGCCTTGCAGCGCTTCAGCTTGTCGCCGATGTAGTCGCGGCGGGCCTGGCGAACCTGGCGCAACAGCAAGGTCATGCTGTAGCCGGCAACCTCGGCCATCTCGCCGATAAAGCGCCACTCGCCCAGGCCGACCGCGAACAGGACGCGGCAGGCGTAGGCACGGGCAACGCAGCCGGCCAGGTTGGCTTCCCACTGCGCGGGCGTGTGCTTGGAGCCGCTGCGGGCACCGTGTTCCTGTACCTCGGCCATCAGCACATCGGCCTCTTCGATCCGGTACTTCTCCATCAGCGCACGGGCCTGGCGCATGGCGGCGGCCGCTTCGTTCGGGTTACTGCTTGCGGCCAGGCGCAGGCATTTCTTGATCTTGTCCAGGGCTTTGCTGTGGTCCATCGGTTCCTCGGCTGCTCATCAGTACCCAGCCACCACGCTGG
>DATJDB010000164.1:0-12610 GCA_035497635.1 Pseudomonas sp.
GACCGTCCTACGTTTCGTCAACCGCGCAGGCGGCTGGCCGCCTCGCGCAGCAACTGCTCGGTGCCGCTCCAGCCCAGGCAGCCATCGGTGATCGACACGCCGTAGCGCAGCTCGCCGGACAGCGGCTGGCAGCCGTCGAACAGGTGGCTTTCCAGCATGACGCCGCGCAACGACAGGTCACCCGCCAGGCGCTGCTGCAGCACATCGGCGAGTATCGCCGGCTGGCGCAGCGGGTCCTTGCCGCTGTTGGCATGGCTGCAATCGACCATGATGCGCGGCGCGATGCCCTGCTTTTCCAGCACGGCGCGCGCCACTGAGACATTGGCCGCGTCGTGATTGGGTCCGGCATGGCCGCCACGCAACACCAGGTGGGTATCGGGGTTACCGGCGGTTTCCACCAGCGCGGGGTGACCCAGTTCGTCGATACCGAAATGGCTGTGCGAATGGGCCGCCGAACGCATGGCATCGCAGGCGATACCCAGGCAGCCGTCGGTGCCGTTCTTGAAGCCCACCGGCAGATCCAGACCACTGACCAGCTCGCGATGAATCTGCGACTCGCTGGTACGCGCGCCAATCGCCGCCCATGCCAGCAGATCATCGAAATAGCCGGCCGCCAGCGGCTGCAGCAGTTCGGTGGCGAGCGGCAGGCCCAGCGCCAGCATGTCGAGCATCAACCGCCGCGACAGGCTTAGTCCTTCCGCCATGGCGTGACTGCCATCCAGGTGCGGGTCATACACCAGTCCCTTCCAGCCGACCGTGGTGCGCGGCTTTTCCATGTAGGCGCGCATCACCAGCAGCAACTGGTCGTCCACTTCCGGCGCCAGATCGGCCAGCCGCTGGGCATATTCGAGAGCGGCAACCGGATCATGGATGGAACAGGGACCGACCACCACCAATAGGCGCTGGTCTCGGCCATCAAGAATGGCGCGAATAGCCTGGCGCTGAGCGTGCACGTGGGCAGCAAGGGTAGGCTCCAGCGGCAGGCGCTGGCGCAACAGAGCGGGAGAAGGCAGGGGCTGGGCAATGCGCCGTGCGGCGGCGGGCATGTTCAGAGCGGCGAGTTGAGCGGAAGCGTTCATGTCTGGTAATTCCTTGTGTGCCGGCGGCAGATGCCGCCCGGCACTAGCGAGTCGATCGTTCGGGTGGTGTGAGCGCGGCGGCAGCGCGGCCAAATCGCCAGTGGGCACGGGTGTAACGGTAGGCGGTGAGAGAGCGGTACATGCTGTGATCCTCGATGTGTTTGGCACGGGCCTTTTGAGCCAAAAAAACAAAACCCCCGATCGGATGGCCGACCGGGGGTTCTTGTGAAACGTTGCGGTAGGCGACCCTGTTTGCCGGGGCGCCTGCTGGGTATCAGACGCCGGAGTGGCTAAACCAATACCCATAAAAGGAGTAACCGACCGCTTCGACCGCGCGGCCACACGCCTGCACGCACGAAGCGCGGAGCGATACGGAAGTGACGGTGGAATCGATCATGGGGTTTCTCCAGAACAGTGAGCCGGACCTTACTGCAATCCGCCAGCCCGGTTCAAGCCTCAGAGACTCATCGCATCGATGAAGCGCGGCGTGGCGGTTTCATCAATCTTCAGGGTCTTGAAGTCATAGAGATTGCGGTCGGCCAGCTGCGACGGAGCCACATTCTGCAAGGCGCGGAACATCACTTCGGTGCGGCCCGGGCTCTTGCGCTCCCAGTCCAGCAGCATTTCCTTGACCACCTGGCGCTGCAGGTTTTCCTGCGAGCCGCACAGGTTGCACGGAATGATCGGGAACGCCTGCAGCGTCGAATAGGCCTCGATGTCCTTCTCGCTGCAGTAGGCCAGCGGACGGATCACCACGTTGCGCCCGTCATCGGAGAGCAGCTTGGGCGGCATGGCCTTCAGGGTGCCGCCGTAGAACAGGTTGAGGAAGAAGGTTTCCAGGATGTCATCGCGGTGGTGACCCAGCGCCATCTTGGTGGCGCCGATCTCGTCCGCGTAGGTGTACAGCGTGCCGCGACGCAGGCGCGAGCACAGCGAACAGGTGGTCTTGCCTTCGGGAATCTTTTCCTTCACCACCGAGTAGGTGTCCTTCTCGATGATGTGGTACGGCACGCCGATGGAGGCCAGGTATTGCGGCAGCACATGTTCGGGGAAGCCCGGCTGCTTCTGGTCCAGGTTCACCGCCACGATCTCGAAACGGATCGGCGCGACTTTCTGCAGATAGAGCAGGATGTCCAGCAGCGTGTAGCTGTCCTTGCCGCCGGACAGGCAAACCATGATCTTGTCGCCCTCCTCGATCATGTTGAAGTCGGCGACCGCTTCGCCGACCAGCCGGCGCAGGCGTTTCTGCAGTTTGTTCTGGTTGACGGACAGCGTACCCATGATGCGTGGCAAATCCCGGCGAATGGAAAGGGACGCGCATTTTACGCACAAAGCCGACATTTCCCCAGCCCGACAGTCGGTCATCAACGGTTGCGCATTCAGGCCCTGTGCTAGGCTTCTCGCACCGCACCACACGCCGCCAGCCACCGCCCATGACCGTCGACGCTTTTCCCGCCACCGACCTCAGCGATACCCTGCTCAGGCTGTTGCGCGCGATGCCGGGCGGCAGCAGCGAGTACCAACTGATCCAGACCCTGCGCGCCGACGGCAATCCGCATCTGTCGCAGCGTTCGCTGCAGGACCCGCTGGTACTGTTCCGCACTCATTTCCTGGTGTTCAACGCCCTGTACCGCCTGCGCGAGCAGCTGTGGCAGGAGCAGGCCGGGCACCTGGAGATCAGCCCGCTGAGCATCCGCCTGCTGCCCTACCAGACCGGCAGCCAGGGACTGAGCGAAAGTGATCCGTTGCGCGACTACTACCTGGACATGAACCAGCTGCACGCCACCACCGAGACGGAGGTGGAACAGCTGCTGGACAGCTTCTGGAAGCGTCTGGACAGCGGCGACGACCAGACCCGCGACGCGCTACGCCTGTTCGAACTGGAGCAGGAACCGACCCTGAACCTGGCACGCATCCGCCTGCGTTACCGCCAGTTGGTCAGCCGCCATCACCCGGACCGGGGCGGCAGCACCGAGCACCTGCAGAGCATCAACGCCGCCATGGAAATCCTCGAGCGCCATTACCGCTGATCACATGAGTCGCTCAGGTCCGGTTGCCGTTTCGCCAGCCTTCCTATACTGCGACACGAGGTCGCACGCTGGCAGACAGCCACGGGAGACGACCCGCTACCCGAAGAGGCGCAGGTCATGATCAATCATGTCTGGGGGCTGTTCACCCATCCCAACAACGAGTGGCGCGAGATTCGTGGCGAGGAACAGACCAACCATCTGGGCCTGTATGCCCTGTTCATACTGGCGGCCATCCCGCCGGTTGCCGCGTTCATTGGCACCACCCAGGTCGGCTGGGCCCACGGCAACGCGCCGGCGGTCAGGCTGACCGAGGCCAGCGCCCTGCCCCTGGCGGTGCTGTCCTACCTGGCCATGCTGGTCGGCGTATTGCTGATGGGCGGGTTCATCCACTGGATGGCCCGCACTTACCATGCCAACCCGTCCCTGCGCCAATGCGTGATGTTCGCCGCCTACACGGCGACCCCACTGTTCATCGCCGGGCTATCGGCGCTGTATCCGAGCCTGTGGCTGGGCATGATCGTCGGCACGGCGGCCGTCGCCTATACCGCCTACCTGCTGTATGTGGGGCTGCCAACCTTCATGGATATCCACCCGGACGAAGGCTTCCTGTTTTCCAGTTCGGTGCTGGCGGTGGGCCTGGTGGTGCTGGTCGCCATGCTGGCGGCCTCGGTGGTGCTCTGGGGCATGGGCATCGGCCCGATCTACACGCTCTGATCCGCAGCCGGGGCGCGGACTGCCGCGCGCCCCGCGACTTCTCTATACTGGCGCGCCTGTTGTACCGGGAGGCCGCCATGCCCCACTTGCTCGAAGCACGCGTCGAAGCGTGCTATCACCAGGCCGAGACGTTCTTCAAACGCAGCTTTTCCCGCCCGAGGGTCAGCCTACAGCTGCGTGGCCAGAAAGCCGGCGTCGCGCATCTGCAGGAGAACCTGCTGCGCTTCAATGCCCAGCTGTATCGGGAAAACACCGAGCACTTCCTGCGCCAGACGGTTGCCCACGAGGTGGCGCATCTGGTCGCGCATCAGCTGTTCGGCCTGCGCATCCGCCCGCATGGCGAGGAATGGCAAAAGATCATGCGCGGCGTCTTCCAGTTGCCGCCCGAACGCTGTCACCAGTACGACGTGCCACGGCGCAAGGCGACCCGCTACGTTTATCGCTGCGAATGCCCGGAAGGCCTGTTCCGGTTCAGCGCCCAGCGCCACGGCCTGGTCGCCAAAGGTCGGCGCTACCTGTGCCGGCGCTGCCGTGCGACGTTGCAGTTCACTGGGGAGTTGCGGGTGGAGTAAGGCCAAGCGGGCTTCGACTGCCGAGGCCTTTTCGTGCGGGTCGCACTCAAAAGCTCGCGACTGAAGTCGCTCCTACAGGATCGGGGTGGATGTGCCGCTCAGGCCTTGCCGCTGGCGATGCACTCGCCGCGCCGCCAGAGGGTCCAGTCGCCCGGCTCGTGGGCGGCCCAGCGCTCGTTGTCGGTCAGCGGCTCGGTGGCCAGCACGGTCACCACATCGTCAGGGCTGGTTTCCGCCTGGAAATCGACGGTCACGTCGGCGTCCTTCAGTCGCGCCGGCCCGAAGGGCGCGCGACGGGTGATCTGCGCCAGCTTGGTGGTGCAGAAGCTGAACAGCCAGTCGCCATCGCTGAGCAGGCAGTTGAACACGCCCTTGCCGCGATAGTCGGCGCAGGCCGCCACCAGCGTCGGCAGCAGCAGCGTCACGTCCACCGGAGCGGGGAAAGCCTCACGCACCCGGTTGAGCAGGTCGCAAAACGCCGCCTCGCTGTCGGTTTCGCCCACCGGCCGGTAGAAGCCCGTCTCGGCGTAAAAATCGCGCAGCTGACCATTGTGGGCGAAGCACCAGTAGCGCCCCCACAGCTCGCGGGAAAACGGATGGGTGTTGGCCAGCGAGACCGGTCCGGCGTTGGCCTGACGGATATGCCCGATGACCACCTTGCTCTTGATCGGATAGCGCTGCACCAGGCGCGCCACCTCGGAATCGGCGCTGGCGGTGGGGTCCTGGAACAGGCGCAGGCCACGGCCCTCGTAGAAGCCGATGCCCCAGCCATCACTGTGCGGGCCGGTGCGCCCGCCGCGCTGCATCAGCCCGGTGAAGCTGAACAGGATGTCGGTGGGCACATTGGCGCTCATGCCGAGCAGTTCACACATGACAGGATCTCCGCGTCAGGCCTGCGGCGCGACGCGGCGAGCGTCCCGGTCGTTCGCCAGTTCCGCCCGTGCAGCGGCGCGTTCACGCAGCCAGCGCTCGATCGGCCAGCGCGCGGCGACGAAGATCAGGTAGAGCACCAGGGCGATCAGACCGTACATGGACAGATCGGCCAGCGCCCGCCACAGGCTGTCGCCAACCTTGAAACCGAGATCCAGCGCGCCGATGGCAATTGCCGGTGCCAGCAGATCGCGGGACGGGTCCACCAGGGTCGGCGTGAACAGCAGCACGGCGGCCGCCAGACGCAGGATCTCGCGCAGCCAGCGCCACATCCAGCGGGTCAGGCGCATCCACACCAGCATCAGGCCCAGGGCCGCGCTGGCATACAGGGACCAGGCGAGCAGGTAGTCGTTGTCGATCATTGGCGTTTCGGGCGATGAAATGGACGCATATGATAGCGACTTTTGCAGCGGGCGACCTACCCGGTGCGACCTTCGTTCCCAGAGGCCTTCCATGAGCCAAGCCCCCATCGCCCGCAGCATCCCCGGCGCCGATCCTTACCAGTGGCTGGAAAACCGCGGCAGTGCCGAGGTGCTCGACTACCTGCAGGCGGAAAACACCTACACCGACGCCTGTCTGGCCGATCAGACCGAGCTGCGCCAGCAGCTGTTCGAGGAGATCAAGGGGCGCATCCGCGAGACCGACCTGTCGCTGCCAGCGCCCTGGAAGGATTTCCTTTACTACCAGCGCACCACGGCGGGCGACGAATATCCGCGCCACTACCGTTGCCGACGTCCGGCCGACGCTTCGCTGGCCATCGACAGCACCAGCGAGCAACTGCTGCTGGACCCCAACGTCCTGGCCGACGGCGGCTTCCTGTCGCTGGGCGCCTTCAGCCTCAGTCCCGACCAGCGCCTGCTCGGCTACAGCCTGGACACCACCGGCGACGAAATCTACCGGCTGTTCATCAAGGATCTGCAGACCGACGAGGTCCGCGAACTGCCGTTCGAGGACTGCGACGGCAGCCTGTGCTGGGCCAACGACAGCCAGACACTGTTCTTCGCCGAACTGGACGACACCCACCGCCCGCACAAGCTGTACCGCTATCGACTGGGCGAGACCGACGCACAGCTGGTGTTCAACGAACCGGACGGGCGCTTCTTCATCCATTGCTACCGCACCAGCTCGGAACGCCAGCTGGTGCTGGCCAGCGCCAGCAAGACCACCAGCGAAGTCTGGGTTCTGGATGCCGAGCAGCCGCACGACGCCTTCGTCTGCGTCGCGCCACGCGAGGAAGGCCACGAATACGACCTCGACCACGGTCTGCTCGACGGCCAATGGTGCTGGTTCATCCGCAGCAACCAGGCCGGCATCAACTTCGCCCTGTACACCGCACCGCAGGCCACCCCGGAGCGCGCGCACTGGCAACTGCTGCGCGGCCACGATCCCGAGGTGATGCTCGAAGACCTCGACCTGAACAGCACCGCCTATGTACTCAGCCTGCGCGAGGGCGGTCTGTCGGTGCTGGAAGTCCACCCGGCCGATGCCGCGTCCTACCGGGTCGCCCTGCCCGATGCGGTGTACAGCCTGCACGTGGCCAGCACCCTGGAATACGACAGCCCGGTGATCCGCCTGCGCTACGAATCGCTCAACCGGCCGGCGCAGTTGCGCCAGCTGGAGCTGGCCAGCGGCGCCCAGCAGGTGCTCAAGGAAACGCCGGTGGAAGGCCCGTTCGATGCCGAGGATTATGAAAGCCGCCGGCTGTGGGCCTGCGCGCCGGACGGCATGCGCATCCCGCTCAGCCTGGTGGCGCGCCGCGATGTGTTTGCCGCCAGCCAGCCGGCGCCGCTGTACCTGTACGGCTACGGCGCCTATGGCGAATGCCTCGATCCCTGGTTCTCCCACGCGCGCCTGTCGCTGTTGGAACGCGGCTTCATCTTCGCCATCGCCCATGTGCGCGGCGGTGGCGAAATGGGTGAGGCCTGGTATCGCGCCGGCAAGCTGGAACACAAGGCCAACACCTTCAGCGATTTCATTGCCGTGGCCGAAAGCCTGATCGCCAGTGGCCTGACCCAGCCGGCAAAACTGGCCATCAGCGGCGGCAGCGCCGGCGGCCTGCTGATCGGCGCGGTACTCAACCACCGTCCTGAACTGTTCGGTGCCGCCATCGCCGAAGTACCCTTCGTCGATGTGCTGAACAGCATGCTCAACCCGGACCTGCCACTCACGATCACCGAGTACGATGAATGGGGCGACCCGCGCGAGCCCGAGGTGCATGCGCGCATCCAGGGTTACGCGCCCTACGAGAACGTGCGTGCCCAGGCCTACCCGCCGCTGCTGGTGGTGGCCGGGTACAACGACAGCCGCGTGCAGTACTGGGAAGCCGCCAAGTGGGTCGCCCGCCTGCGTGCCACCCGGGTCGATGACCATCTGCTGTTGCTCAAGACCGAGATGGGCGCTGGCCACGGCGGCATGAGCGGCCGCTACCAGGCCATGCACGACGTGGCGCTGGAGTACGCGTTTCTGCTCAAGGTGCTGGGCAAAACGGCAGGCTGAAGCCACAGCGAACCATAGGAGCGGCTTCAGCCGCGCCGACACAACCGCAAGGCAGTTACGCCGTCACTTTTTCGCCGGGATCCTTGCCGCTGGGGTCCTGGTGCTCGATTACTGCGTTGAGTTCCGCGCCGAACAGCAGCACCGCCGCGGACAGGTAGAAGTACATCAGCAACACGATGATCGCGCCGATGCTGCCGTAGGTGGCGCTGTAGTCGGCGAAGTTTTGCACGTAATAGCCGAAGCCCAGCGACGCGGCGATCCAGGTCAGAACGGCGATCACCGAGCCGGGGGTGATAAAGCGAAATTCCTGCTCCACATCCGGCGTGACGTAATAGAACACCGCCACCGCCAGCACCATCAGAAACACCGCCACCGGCCAGCGTAACCAGGCCCAGATCGTTACCACCACCTGCTGCAGACCAAACAGCTCGGCCAGCCAGCCCATCACCGTCGGCCCGACCACCATCAGCGCGGCCGCTGTCAGCAGCATCGCGGCGATACCGATCGTATAGAGCACCGACAGCGGATACAGCTTCCAGAACGGCCGGCCTTCATGCACGTCGTAGGCACGGTTCAACGCCACCATGGCTGAACGGATGCCGGCCGATGCCGTCCATAACGCCAGCAGAATCGCGATGGAGAACAAGCCAGACTTCTGCTGTTGAAACTGCACGATAACGCCATCCACCTGCTCCATGGCCTGAGGTGGCAGCAGCAAGGCAACCTGGCTGCGCAGCCAGTCGTAGAAGGCCTGCAGATCGAGAAAGCTGATCAGCGCGACCAGAAACAGCAGGAACGGAAACAGCGAAAAAAGCCCGCGAAAGGCCAGCGCGGCGGCATAGGTTTCCATCTCGTCCTCGCCGAACTCCTTGAACGATCGTTTCATCAGCTCCATGAGGCCCAGCCCGCGCAGATCGAACATGCTCCGTCCTCGTCATCCCGGTACTGAAAGGACGGAGCGCACCCACGGAAGTTCACCTCAATACCCGGCGGCCGGCAGTCGCCGGCCGCGAACAGTGCGCATGCGTGGCAGTCAGCAGAGGACAGCCTCGAACCGGGAGTACTCACGATGCATGATTACGACACCCACTCGGCACATCACCCGCAGAACGTTCACGGCTGGGAGCGCACCCTGTCCATTGCCGGCGGTTTCTTTCTGCTGGCCTGCGGCCTGCGCAGGGGCGGGCTGACCGGTCTGGCGGAACTGGGTCTGGGCGCCATGGCGCTGACCCGGGGCATGACCGGCCAGTGCGCGGCCAAACGCGCCTTGTGCAAGGCCTGCTCCAGCGGCGATTACTGCTCGATCGACGAACATGAACAGCAGCGGCGCAACGCCGATGCCGCCACCAGCACCAGCTCGGTCACGGGCAACGATTCGCTGGACAACCCGCTGGTCGGCAGGCCCTGAGGCTCCGGCCCCCTTTCCATCGGAAGGGGGCCGCGAGTTTCGCCCGGCATCGATTTGCCGGAATACACAACCTGAACCATGCTCTTGCGCATACCGAAGCAATCAGCCGGTACAGCGCGACACCCAGGCAGCGAATGCTCAAAGAATCCCAAGGACTCGGGAATGAAACGCCATCAAGTCTCCTTCGCCATATTTCTCGCGTTGGCCCTGCACGGCGGCGCGGCAACCGCTTTCGACCTGCTGGACAACGCGGACCTGGCCGGCAACCGCGACCTTTTTGAAACCGTTCGCGTCGTACCCGGCGCACAGCATCTGCACATCAACCAGATCGGCCTGCACAACCTCGCCGCTGTTGAACAGCGTGGCGAGTCGATGCTTGGCAGCATCGTGCAGCAGGGCAGCCACCACGAAGCCTATCTGCTGCAACAGGGCAGCGATCTGATGGCCAGCATCTGGCAGCACGGCTACGGCAACCAAGCGGCCATTGCCCAGTTCGGCATGGGCAACCAGGCACAGATCATCCAGTCTGGCGCGCACAACACCGCGAGCATCGAGCAGAGCGGGTCGGGACTGTACAGCCGCATCACCCAGGTTGGCGTCGGGCAGTCCGCCCATGTGCGCCAGCGCTGACGCGTCCTTCACAACGGCAATACCAAAAGAAGAAAAGCAGTACACACCACACAAGGAGGCAACACATGTTCAGGAAGACCCCCCTCGCGGCAGCGATTCTGGTTCTGGCCGCCAGCCCCGCAATGGCCGACAACTTTTCGCTGCAAGGTCAACATGGCACCGAAAACAGCGCGCTCGTCGAGCAGATCGGCGGCCGCGCCAATGCCGCCCAGGCTCAAGACGGTTACCGCAACAACGCCCAGTCGTCCCAGGTTGACAGCGCCGGCGCGGTCGGTCAGATACAGATCGGCGAGTTCAACCAGCTCGAGGCCGACCAGTACCGCGCCGGTGCCGGCAGCCTCATCAAGCAGTTCCAGGACGGCGACTACAACCAAGGCCAGGCGAGCCAGTTCGGCGGCCGGGCCAATAGCATCACTCAGGTCCAGGAAGGCCATGGCAACGACAACTCCGTCGTCCAGCTGGGCGGCGCACGCAACAGCGCCACGGCTCGCCAGGATGGCGAACACAACGAAGCGACCATTCGCCAGGAACTGCACGGCAGAGACAACCGCGCACTGATCGACCAGCAAGGCTCGCAGCACCAGGCATCGGCGTTCCAGACCCTCAACGACGGTGGCATCATCGAGATTCAGCAACTGGGCGATCTGCAGAGTGTCCGCGTCTACCAGGGCGACACCTGGAACAACCAGGCGATTGTTTTGCAGGATGGCATGAACAGCTCCGCGCTGATCTCGCAGATCGGCCAGGATGGCAGCCGCATCGATATGCAGCAGCTCGGCAGTCTGCAGGATGCCTCGATTCACCAGTTCAGGGCCGACCACAGCCAGATCGTCGCCCGGCAGATCGGCGAGGCCAACAGCCTGCTCATCGAGCAGGGCACAGGGGTGAACCTCAGCGCCACCCTCACCCAGGACGGCGTTGGCAACCGCCACGAGCTGGCGCAGAGCGGTGACAGCAACTCGGTGGGGCTCGGTTCCTACGGTGACAACAACCTCACCCAGGTAAGCCAGGCCGGCAGCTACAACGAGCTGTACTTCGACCAGAATGGCAATGACAACCTGCTGGTGGCTGACCAGCGCGGCAGCAACAACCGCTTCGGTGGCAGCAGCAACGGCCCGGACAACCTCGTCAGCCTCGACCAGGGTGGCGTCTTCAACCACGCCTATGCGCACCAGGCCGGCTATCTCAACACCGCCGAATTCGTCCAGAGCGGCGGTTACAACCATGCCCATGTTATTCAGTCGGGGTCGATGAACCAGGCAGTCATCAACCAGGCGGGTTACAACCAGACCAGCAATATCGGCCAGTTCGGTACGGCCAACCAGGCCACCGCCATCCAGCGTTGAGGATCAGCGCCGCCGCCCGGCGGCCTGTTCCAGCCTAAAAAACCGGAGCCACTGGCTCCGGTTTTTTATTTCAGCCGGCCTCTTTTCGGTACTTTGCCAGATACCGGCCCAGCGTCGAATCTTTCAGCGACACCTGATCGGCCACCTGCCACAAGCGCCGCTCGATGCCTTGGGCAATCAGATGCCCGACGGCCGATTCGATGGCCGATAGCACACAGAGCTGCGCCGGTTCGTTGATCGTGTAACCGGCCTCCACTTCGAGCAGATCCTTCAGTTCGATGAACTTGAATACCCCGGCATTGCGCGCTACCGAGTAGATGGTCTTGCTGGTCATGACATTGGCCAGCACCTGCCCGCTGCGCACATCCACCGCGCGCAGGCTGACCGATACCTGATCCACCCGGTATTCGCTCGATACGCCGATACCCAGGTAACGGGCGCCCTCGCCGCCGGTGCGAACATTGCTGTCGAAGGCGACGATGCCGCCCTCCAGCACGATATTGGCCGCCTGCAGCGGCGGCAGCTCGGCGAGGATGTTGGCCGGCGTGCCGTTCTTCTGCTGCGAGGCGCGGATGATCTTGCGTTCGGTCAGCAGGTTTTGCAGCCCTTCGCGCTCCAGCACCATGAACCAGCCACTGGCCTGCAGGGCATCCATCAGCATGCTCGCCGCGCCCTGGGTCACGCTGGTGGAGAAGGAACTGGCCGGGGTCGGCTTGTACTGCCCGGTCTGGTCGCGGAAACCGTACACCGCCGTCACCACCAGCCCCTTGGGCTTGGGCATGTTGACCAGATCGTGATAGGTCGACGCCCGAGGGGTGAGCGTCGAGATTTCCGCGTCATGCTCGGCCGGCAGCGGCTCGCGCAACGAACAGCCCTGCAACAGCGCGCCGGTCAGTGCCACCGCTAGTAAGGTTCTCATGCCACGTCCTTGTTCCATGAATCAGTTCGGTGTCCAGCCACTGAGCACGATTTCCGACACCTCGCCCGTGGTGCGGTCGGTCACCAGGATGCTGAGGATTCCGGAGTTGGCGTTGTCCTGGATCTCCACGATGAAGGTGCTGGTGACCAGCGTGCCAGTCTCGCCGGTCTGGATATTGGTCATCAGGTCCGACAGCAGCCGCGACTCCAGTTGGGCGGTAAAGCGCTCCAGTGCCGTGGTGCCTGTATAGCCCGAGCCCATGCCCGGGCTCGGGCTGGAGTTGTCGTTCTGCGCCTGGGCGTTGCCCAGCAGCCAGGTGCCATTCAGCGGGTTGCCACCGAACGACGGGTTGACCGGCGTGTAGACCAGCTCGCTGGCCTGAGCCATGGCTAACAGACCACCAAAGGCCACTCCCAGCGCGGCGCAACGCACCATCCATTGCCTGCTCATAATTCGTCTCGCTCCATGTCCGTGGTGTCCTGCAGG
>DATJDB010000165.1:0-15366 GCA_035497635.1 Pseudomonas sp.
GTCGGACGGACAGGATACGCGAGCAACACCGCGCCGCGCTTTCGAGAGCCGCCAGAAACGTCAGGAATTCACGGAAAATCATTGACTTAGGTCTTATTGCCGCACACCGGCCAGATGGCGCCTAATGGCTCCACAACAACAATGACAAGCACCGCTCGATAACAACAACAGTCAACGCCTCTGACAAAACAACGACAAGACGGCAGGGACGTAGCAAATAGATTTTTTTGACGTGGCTGCAGCGCTACGACCGGACCGAGAACAACAAGACTGCCTTAGCAGGCAGAACCCGTACCAGTTGGCATGCGCCGACACCCGCAGGTCAAAAAAATACGTTCGCTTCTGGCTCCGCATGGGAGCCACCGGCAACAGGCCGCCCGGGCCCTAACAACAAGAATGTCGGGGCAGCAGGCAAATGCGACAACGATCTTTCAGGGGAGCCCAGGCTCCCCTTTTTGCTGTCTGGCGAAAAGGTCCCGCCGGTGCTTGGGCAGGACCCTGACGGTTACAGCAGGCCTTCGGCCGCCAATGCGGCCTGCACCGCCGGGCGCGCGGCGATGCGCTGCTGGAACGCCTGCAGCACAGGATAGGGCGCCAAATCCACCGCCAGGTGCTGGCACCAGCCCAGCACCACGAACAGGTAGGCATCGGCCACGCCAAAGCGCTCGCCGACCAGGTATTCGCAACCCTGCAGGGCGTCGGCGGTAAAGCTCAGGCGCTGGGCAAGGGCCGAACGGGCGGCATTCTTGACTTCATCCGAGCTGTCGGGACGGAACAGGGCGCCAAAGTTCTTGTGCAGTTCGGTGGCGATGTAGTTCAGCCATTCCTGGGCGCGGGCGCGCGCCAGGCTGCCGGCCGGGGCCAGCAGGCCGGCTTCGGGCTTCTGGTCGGCCAGGTACTGCACGATGGCCGGACCTTCGGTGAGCAGCTCGCCGTCGGCGAGGCGCAGAGCGGGCACATAGCCCTTGGCGCTGATCTGGCTGAAATCCTCACCGGAGGCGGTCCGGTGAGGACGAGAGCGCAGGTCGACGCGTTCCAGTTGATGATCCAGGCCCAGCTCGCGCAGAACGATGTGCGGCGACAGGGAGCAGGCGCCCGGAGCGTAGTAGAGCTTCATGACAGAGTCCTTTTCAGGTAGGTGACAAAGCGCGTGGTCGAACGGGTGTGCGGACGCGGCGCGCCTCAGCTTGCCAGCAGAATGCTGCGATTGCGACCGTCGTGCTTGGCCTGGTACAGCGCCTGATCGGCGCGGCGCAGCAGGCGCTGGTAATCCGGGTGGCCGTCATGCACCGCGACGCCGATGCTGACAGTGAGCTGCAGTGTCTGGCCGCCCACGCGGAACGGTTCGGCGGCGATGCGCTGGCGCAGCCCTTCCGCCACCTGCAGGGCGCGACTGGCCTCGATGTCCACCAATACCAGCAGGAACTCCTCGCCGCCGTGGCGAAAAGCATAGTCGCCGCCGCGCGTGTTGCTGGTCAGCAGGCTGGCGATCTGCTGCAGCGCCAGATCACCCGCCTCGTGGCCATGGGTGTCATTGATCTGCTTGAAGTGGTCGACATCGATCAGCAGCACCGCGAAGCTGTGGCCGCTCTGGCGGCTGTAGATCACCTCTTTGCTCATGACTACCGGCAGGAACTTGCGGTTGAGCAGATGGGTCAGCGCATCGCGGCCGGCCTCCAGATCGTTGGCCTGTTCAAACAGGCTGTCGAGCAAGAAGCGGATCGATTTGGTCTGCTCGCGTGTCTTGCGCAGCAGGTCGATTGGCAGCTCGTGGCGTTCGCCAACCCCCTCGCGCAACGCCTCAAGCTGGCTGTCGATGCTGCGGATGTAGGTCAGGATCGAGGTGCTTTCCGGCGAACCCTGGAACGCGTGCGAGGCCTTGTGGCGGAACCACAGGCCGAACTCGGAATCGCCGAGTCGCGGCAAATAGCTGGCCTGCTGCCCGGTGGCCAGGGCGAACATCAGCTGATTTTCCCAGTCCAGCAGCGCCCCGCGCTGGCGTTCCTTCTCGGCGCCGAGATTCTGCGACACCGAGAACAGCCGGTAGGCTTCCTCGGCGCGGGAGTTGCGGTCATGGGACGCCGAATAGGCCTGGCTCATGATTTCCATGGCCAGATCGATCAGCTGGCAGGCCAGCCGGGTGGCGGCGTGCTGAGCGTGCGCGTCCAGCTCGCTCTCCAGCAACAGGCGGGACAGATGGGTCTTGAGCTGGCGAGCGCCGTGCAGCACCAGTGACACCGGCACCTCGATGCGCGCATGCACCTTGCCGACGTGCTGCTGAATGCCGATGCACTCGATGATCTGCTCGGTCTGCTCGGCGGCAAATATCGCGACGATCCAGCGTTGCAGTGAACTGCTCAGCTGGGTGCGAACCTGCTCATGGCTGAGGTACGGCGACGAGTCGGCGTTCTCCAGCATGTGGTCGTAAAAGTTGCGGGCGAGCTCGACGCGGTGCGATTCGGCCAGCGTCTGCAGAATAGGGAGGACAGCGGAATACTGGCGGATCAGTGCCTGCCATTCCTGCGCAAGTAGTTCTTCGTTCATGGGCGTACACGGATCACAGCAAGGCCGGCGGGCGCCGGCCGGGACTACGGATAACGCAATCAGCTGGCCAGCGAGGGGGCGCTGGCAGACGGACTGCGGTCGATTTCGGCCATGCGCTCGTTGATCCAGCGTTCGGCACGCTGATTCAGTTCGCTGATGGCACGCGGGCCCTCGCCTTCGGCCAACATGGGCGGGCCGATGAAGACCTGGATGGTGCCCGGATACTTGGCCCAGCCTTCCTTGGGCCAGAAATGTCCGGCGTTATGGGCGATGGGCAGCACCGGCAGACCGGCATTGACCGCCAGGGCCGAACCGCCGCGAGAGAACTTGCCGGCTTCGCCGACCGGCACGCGAGTGCCTTCCGGGAAGACCAGTACCCAGTTACCCCTCATCAGATGGTCATGGCCTTGCTTGGCCAGTTGCTTGAGAGCCAGCTTGGGGTTGTCGCGGTCAATGGCGATCGGGCGCATCATCGCCAGCGCCCAGCCAAAGAACGGCACCCTCAGCAGCTCGCGCTTGAGCACTTGGCTCAGCGGCGCGAACAGGCCGGACAGAAAGAAGGTTTCCCAGGTGCTCTGGTGCTTGGCCAGAATCACGCAAGGCCGCTGCGGAATGTTCTCCAGGCCATGCACCTCGTAGCGGATGCCGACCAGGGTGCGCGCCAGCCAGACCGCCAGGCGACACCAGCTCTGCACGATGACCTGATAGCGCTGGCGAAACGGCAGCAACGGTGCGACCACCAGGCCGAGCGTGCCCCAGAGGAAGGCGGTAGCCGACAGCAGCAGATAGAACACCACGATTTTCAGGCGTTGCGTTGCACTCATGGACGGGTTTCCAGCAGATGGTCGGCCACGGCGGCCAGGTCATCGAAGACCTGGGTGCCGGGAGGAAGCGGCTTTTCCAGGGTGCGCAGGCCCTTGCCGGTTTTCACCAGCAGCGGATCGGCGCCCAGCGCCAGGCCGGCTTCCAGATCGCGGCGGCTGTCGCCGACCGTTGGCACGCCCTGCAGGTCGGCCAGGTGAAAGTGCGCGGCGATGCGCCGGAACAGGCCGGGTAGCGGCTTGCGGCAGTCGCAGCCATCATCCGGTCCGTGCGGGCAGTGTTCGATCAGGGCGATCTCGCCGCCCTGCTCCGCCACCAACCGGTGCAGGCGCTGGTGCATGGCGTCCAGGGTCTGTGCGCTGAAATAACCGCGTGACAACCCGGACTGGTTGGTAGCCACCGCCACCGTCCAGCCGGCGCGGCTGAGCCGTGCGATGGCCTCGATGGAGCCAGGAAGCGGAATCCATTCCTCCAGGCTCTTCACGTAGTCGTCGGAGTCCTGATTGATGACCCCGTCGCGGTCGAGAATGATCAGCTTCATAAGCGGTCTCGAAGAGGGCTTCAGATTCGGCCTGAAGCCCAGGCGTCACTTAACCGAGCAGCGAGATGTCCGCCACGCCCAGGAACAGCCCGCGCAGTTGCGCGAGCAGCGCATAGCGGTTGGCGCGCACGTTGGCATCCTCGGCGTTGACCAGCACCTGATCGAAGAACGCATCCACCGGCTCGCGCAGCCCGGCCAGGCGCTCCAGCGCCTCGCGGTAGCAGCGCGCGGCCGCCAGCGGCTGCACATCCTGCAGGGCATGCTGGATGGCGGCATTCAGCGAGAACTCGCTGGCGTGGTCGAAGTAACGGGCCTCGACGGCAGCCGGCAGCTGGCCTTCCTGCTTGCTCAGCAGGTTGGAAACGCGCTTGTTGGCCGCAGCCAGCGAGCCGGCTTCGGGCAGCGCGCGGAACGCCTGCACGGCCTGCACGCGCTGGTCGAAATCCAGCGCCGAGCGCGGCTGCAACGCACGCACCGCCAGGTAGGTGGAGACGTCGATGCCTTCGTCCTCGTAGCGGGCGCGCAGGCGATCGAAGACGAATTCCAGCACCTGTTCGGCCAGGCCGGCGGCCTTGACCTTGTCGGCGTACTGGGCGACGGCGAACTCGACGGCTTCGACCAGATCCAGATCCAGGCCTTTCTCGATGAGAATGCGCAGCACGCCGAGGGCGGCGCGGCGCAAGGCGTAGGGATCCTTGGAACCGGTGGGCAGCATGCCGATGCCGAAGATGCCGACCAGGGTGTCGAGCTTGTCGGCCACCGCCACCGCGGCGCCGGTCAGCGTCTGCGGCAGCTCGGCGCCGGCACCGCGCGGCATGTACTGCTCGTTGAGCGCCTGGGCCACATCGTCGGCTTCGTCGTCGTGCTTGGCATAGTAATAGCCGGCGATGCCCTGCATTTCCGGGAACTCGCCAACCATTTCGGTGGCCAGGTCGCACTTGGAAAGCATGCCGGCGCGACGCGCCTTGTCGGCGTCGCCGCCGATGCGCTCGGCAATGAAGCCGGCCAGTGCGCTGACGCGCTCGGCCTTGTTCAGCACGCTGCCCAGCTGGGCCTGGAAGATCACGTTGGCCAGGCGCTGGTTGAAGGTTTCCAGCTTCTGCTTCTTGTCCTGCTTGAAGAAGAACTCGGCGTCGGTCAGACGTGGGCGTACCACCTTCTCGTTGCCGGAGACGATCTGCGCCGGGTCCTTGGACTCGATGTTGGCCACGGTGATGAAGCGCGGCAGCAGCTTGCCCTGGGCATCCAGCAGGCAGAAGTACTTCTGGTTGTCCTGCATGGTGGAAATCAGCGCTTCCTGCGGCACGGCGAGGAAACGTTCCTCGAAGGAGCAGACCAGCGGCACCGGCCATTCGACCAGCGCGGTGACTTCATCGAGCAGCGCCGGCGGCACGATGGCGCTGCCGTTCTCGGCCTTGGCCAGCTCGTCGACGCGCGCCTCAATCTTCGCGCGGCGCTCGGCGAAATCGGCCAGCACGTAGGCACCGCGCAGATCCTCGACATAGCTGTCCGGGCGGCTGATGCGCACATCGTTGTTGGCATGGAAACGGTGGCCGCGCGAGGTGCGTCCGGCTTGCTGGGCGAGGATCTCGCACTCGACGACGCTGTCGCCGAGCAGCATGACCAGCCAGCGGGTCGGGCGCACGAATTCTTCCTTGCGATCCGCCCAGCGCATGCGCTTGGGAATCGGCAGGGCGTTCAGCGAGGCTTCGACGATGCCCGGCAGCAGCGCGCTGGCCGGCTGGCCGGCGATGCGCTGGGAGAAGCGCAGCTTGGCGCCGCTGCGGTCGATCTCCGACAGCTCGACGCCACATTTGCGGGCAAAGCCCAGCGCAGCCTGGGTCGGGTTGCCGTCCTTGTCGAAGGCGGCCTGCACCGGCGGGCCGTCGAGGTTCACTTCTCGGTCCGGTTGCTGCACGGTCAACTGGGTGACCTGCACGGCCAGACGGCGCGGCGCGGCGTAGGAACAGGCCGCGACATAGGCCAGGCCGGCGTCCTTCAGACCCTTTTCGATGCCGGCCAGAAACGCCTGGGCCAGGCTCTTGAGCGCCTTGGGCGGCAGCTCCTCGGTGCCCAGTTCGACCAGAAAATCTTGAGCGCTCATTATTCGGCCTCCTTCAGTTTGGCCAGGACTTCGTCACGCAGTGCGGGGGTGGCCATCGGGAAGCCGAGACGGGCGCGGGCCAGCAGGTAGCTCTGTGCAATGTTCCGTGCCAGGGCGCGCACGCGCAGGATGTACTGCTGACGCGCGGTCACCGAGATGGCGCGGCGCGCATCCAGCAGGTTGAAACTGTGCGAGGCCTTGATGACCATTTCATAGGCCGGCAGCGGCAGTTGCTGCTCCATCAGGCGGTTGGCTTCCGACTCGTAGTGGTCGAACAGCTCGAACAGCTTGTCGACGTTGGCGTGCTCGAAGTTGTAGGTGGATTGCTCCACCTCGTTCTGATGGAACACGTCGCCGTAGGTGACCTTGCCGAACGGGCCGTCGGAGTACACCAGGTCGTACACCGAATCCACGCCCTGCAGGTACATGGCCAGGCGTTCCAGGCCGTAGGTGATTTCGCCGGTCACCGGGTAGCACTCGACGCCGCCAACTTGCTGGAAGTAGGTGAACTGGGTGACTTCCATGCCGTTGAGCCAGACTTCCCAGCCCAGACCCCAGGCGCCGAGGGTCGGCGATTCCCAGTTGTCTTCCACGAAGCGGACGTCGTGCACCAGGGTGTCCACGCCGATGCGGCGCAGCGATTCCAGGTACAGCTCCTGAATATTGGCCGGGTTCGGCTTGAGCACCACCTGGAACTGGTAGTAGTGCTGCAGGCGGTTGGGGTTTTCGCCGTAGCGGCCGTCGGTGGGCCGGCGGGACGGCTGCACGTAGGCGGCGTTCCAGGTTTCCGGACCGATGGCGCGCAGGAAGGTGGCGGTGTGGAAGGTGCCGGCGCCCATTTCCATGTCGTAGGGCTGCAGGATCACGCAGCCCTGTTCGGCCCAGAATTGCTGCAGGGCGAGGATCAGGTCTTGGAAGGTGCGCACGGCGGGCGTAGTCTGGCTCACGGAATTTCACCTGTGCTGATGCGGGAGAAAGCGCCACGGCGAAAGGCGCTTCGGCGACGTTCAAAGCCGCGAAGTATATCCGATAGACTGGCCCACGACGCTAGGAAACACCGATGCCACGCTGCGCCTGGTGCACTGACGATCCGATCTACATCCGTTATCACGACGAGGAATGGGGCGTGCCGCAGCGCGACCCGGCGGCATTGTTCGAGTTGCTGCTGCTCGAGGGTTTCCAGGCCGGACTGTCCTGGCTGACCGTGCTGCGCCGGCGTGATTACCTGCGCCAGGTGCTGCACGGGTTCGACCCGCGCCGGCTGGCCGAACTCAGCGATGCCGACATCGAGCGGCTGATGCAGGATCCCGGTCTGATCCGCAATCGCCTGAAGCTGTGCGCAGTGCGAAAGAATGCCCAGGCCTGGCTGCGTCTGGAAGCGCCCGCCGACTGGCTGTGGTCGTTCGTTGGTGGCCAGCCGCTGATCAACCACCCCGCGCATATTGGCGAGGTACCGGTGTTCACTCCCCAAGCCGAGGCGATGAGCAAGGCGTTGAAGAAGGCCGGCTTCAGCTTCGTCGGGCCGACCATCTGCTACGCGTTGATGCAATCGGCCGGTATGGTCATGGACCACACCCTGGATTGCCCGCGCTACGCCGATCTCGGCTGATCGCTGCGCTAGTCGGCGCAGCAGGATTGCGCTTGCGTCGGCCGCCTCGCTGCCTGATTCTTGCCGTCTCGGCCTGATGGCGGCTGGCCATGTTCTTGCAAAGACCGTTTCAGAGTGTCGAAATGCCGTCTTTTTTCGTGAGGAAGCGCGTGTGGAAAGAATCAAGGGAGCCCTGGCTGTCGGTTTCCTGAGACTGCTGGCCCTGCTGCCCTGGCGCGCGGTGCAGGCGCTGGGCTCGGCCGTGGGTGTGCTGATGTACCGCCTGCCGAACCGCTCCCGCGAGGTGGCGCGCATCAACCTCGCCCACTGCTTCCCCGAACTGGACGCGGCGGCCCGCGAACAGTTGCTGCGCGACGCTCTCAAAGGCACCGGCAAGACCTTTACCGAAAGCGCCTGCGCCTGGATCTGGCACCCGCGGCGCACCCTGCAGCTAGTACGCGAAGTCGAAGGGCTGGACGTGCTGGAGCGTGCTCTGGCCTCCGGCAAGGGCGTGGTCGGCATCACCAGCCACCTGGGCAACTGGGAAGTGCTCAACCACTTCTACAGTTCGCACTGCAAACCGGTGGTCTTCTACCGCCCTCCCAAGATCCAGGCACTGGATGACCTTCTGCAAAAGCAGCGCACACAAATGGGCAACCGCGCGGCGCCGTCCACCAAGGAAGGCATCCTCAGTGTCATCAAGGAAGTGCGCGCGGGCGGTCAGGTCGGCATTCCGGCCGACCCCGAGCCGAGTCGCAGCAGCGGCCTGTTCGTGCCGTTCCTGGGTACCCAGGCGCTGACCAGCAAGTTCGTCCACGGCATGATCAGTGGCCACAAGGCCGAGGCGGTGTTCCTGCATGCGCTGCGCCTGCCGGACGGTTCCGGCTTCAAGGTGATTTTTGAAGCCGCTCCGGAGGCCATGTACAGCCAGGATGCGCAGGTCGCCGTGGCCGCGCAGAGCGAGGTCATCGGCCGCTATGTCCGCGCGTATCCGGACCAGTACATGTGGACCATGAAGCGCTTCAAGCAGCGTCCCGAGGGCGAGGCCAAGTGGTATTGAACGAAGTTGGCGGCAATCGCCGCAACCAGACGCGTACGCCGCTGCAGTGGCAGATTCGTGTCTGGCACGAGAGCTTCGGCGAAAGGGATGCCAGTACCCGCGACTTCTCCGCGGTGGGCATCTATATCGAGCTGCGCGAACTGGCGCAATTGCCGGTCGGCTCGCGTCTCAAGGCGCAGATCCAGGGTCTGCCGACCCCGGCGCCGGTGCTGGAGATGGAAATCCAGCGCACCGACGAGCGCGGCGCCGGGTTGTTGTACATCCTCGAATGACGCGCGGTTTCCGCCCCGCCTGAAAATCGTTAGAATGCCGCCCGCCCACACGGGCAGATATGGGTTCCCTCACCCCAGCTCAAAAAAAGGATCATCCGATGCCGTTGCCTACCCGGGCCGTCCAGCGCGCGCTGGCCGTGCTTATCGCGTTTCACATTCTCATCATCATCGCCAGCAACTACCTGGTGCAACTGCCGATCAGCCTGTTCGGCTGGCATACCACCTGGGGCGCGTTCAGTTTCCCGTTCATCTTCCTGGCCACCGACCTCACCGTGCGCCTGCTCGACAAGCAGTCGGCGCGCCGTGTGATCGCCCGCGTCATGTTGCCGGCGCTGCTGGCTTCTTACGCGGTCTCGGTGCTGTTCCAGGAAGGCGCCTACCGGGGCGTCGAGGCGCTGTTGGAGTTCAATGACTTCGTGCTGCGCATCTCGCTGGCCAGCTTTTGCGCCTATGTGGTCGGTCAGTGGCTGGACATTCAGGTCTTCGATCGCCTGCGCCGTCTGCCCCAGTGGTGGGTGGCGCCTGCTGCCTCGACCACGCTGGGCACGCTGGTAGATACCTTCGTGTTCTTCTCGGTGGCGTTCTGGAACAGCAGCAATGAATTCATGGCCGCCAACTGGATCGAGATCGCCACGGTGGACTACGTGATCAAGCTGGGTATCAGCCTGACGTTGTTCGTGCCGCTGTACGGCATGTTGCTCAATACGCTGATGCGACTGCTGCCGGGACGCCCGGCCACCGCTCAGGTTTAGGGCGGGGCCGCCGTGGTGGCCAACGCGTTGCGTTGACCACCCACGAGCCTCTCGATTCGATCTTACTGGCGCGCTGGCTTGTCCAGCTTGGCCAGAAACACAGCCATTTCCTTCTCGGCCTGTTTGTCGCCGTGCCCTTGCGCCGCCTGCAGGCCCTGTTGCCAGGCCTGGCGTGCGCCGTCGAGGTCACCGCTGGCCTGCAGCGCCTTGCCCAGCAGTTTCCAGGCGGCGGAATACTTCGGGTCCTGCGTCACGCAGCGGCGCAGGTGCTCGGCGGCCTTCGTCGGGTCGCCCGCATCCAGATAGCCCTTGCCGAGCCCGAAGCGCAGCAGCGGGTTGTCGATTCCTTTGGCGAGCATGTTTTCCAGCGATGCGAGCATGACGACGGTCTCCTTGCGGTCCCGCCTACCTTAAAAGAATGCCAGCCCCACTTGGAAGAGGCGTTCCACATCGCGGATATGACGCTTGTCCATCAGGAACAGAATCACGTGATCGCCGGACTCGATCACCGTGTCGCTGTGGGCGATCAGTACTTCATCGGCGCGGATCACTGCCCCGATGGTGGTGTCCGGCGGCAGGGCGATCTCGCCGATGTGTCGGCCAACCACCTTGCTGGACTTGGCGTCGCCATGGGCGATGGCCTCGATGGCCTCGGCGGCGCCGCGGCGCAGCGAGTGCACGCTGACCACATCGCCCCGGCGCACGTGGGTTAGCAGCGTGCCGATGGTGGCCAGCTGCGGGCTGATGGCAATGTCGATCTCGCCGCCCTGCACCAGATCCACGTAGGCGGTGTTGTTGATCAGGGTGATCACCTTGCGCGCGCCCAGGCGCTTGGCCAGCAGCGAGGACATGATGTTGGCCTCGTCATCGTTGGTCAGCGCCAGGAACATGTCCGCGTCGTTGATGTTCTCTTCCAGCAGCAGATCGCGATCCGAGGCGCTGCCTTGCAGCACGATGGTGCTGTCCAGCACCTCCGAGAGGTGGCGGCAGCGTGCTGGGCTCTTCTCGATGATCTTCACCTGGTAGCGGCTTTCGATGGCCTCGGCCAGGCGCTCGCCGATGTTGCCGCCGCCGGCGATCACCACGCGCCGGTAGCTGTCTTCCAGACGGCGCAGCTCGCTCATCACCGCGCGGATATTGCCGCGTGCGGCAATGAAGAACACCTCGTCGTCGGCCTCGATCACCGTGTCGCCCTGCGGCACGATGGCCCGGTTGCGCCGGTAGATCGCCGCCACGCGGGTGTCCACGCCGGGCATATGTGTGCGCAATTCCTTGAGCTGCTGGCCGACCAGTGGCCCGCCGTAGTAGGCCTTGCTGGCCACCAGCTGCGCCTTGCCGTCGGCGAAGTCGATCACCTGCAGGGCGCCGGGGTATTCGATCAGGCGCTTGATGTAGTTGGTCACCACCTGTTCCGGGCTGATCAGCACGTCGACCGGAATGGCCTCGTTGTCGAACAGGCCGGCGCGGGTCAGGTAGGCCGGTTCGCGCACCCGGGCGATCTTGGTCGGCGTGTGGAACAGGGTGTAGGCCACCTGGCAGGCGACCATGTTGGTCTCGTCGCTGTTGGTCACCGCCACCAGCATGTCGGCATCGTCGGCGCCGGCCTGGCGCAGCACGGTGGGAAACGAGCCACGGCCCTGGATGGTGCGGATGTCCAGGCGATCGCCCAGTTCGCGCAGGCGGTCGCCATCGGTGTCGACCACGGTGATGTCGTTGGCCTCGCTGGCCAGGTGTTCGGCCAGCGTGCCGCCGACCTGACCCGCGCCGAGAATGATGATTTTCACCTGTTCGCTCCGTTAGCAGGTCGCTGAAGAATGGCTGCTAGCCGCGTGGGCCCGCAGCAATCTTCATCAGCTTGGCGTAATAAAAACCATCGTGGCCGTCCGGCTGCGGCAGCAGCTGGCGGCCATGTGCCGGCTTCAGGCCGAAGTCGCCGGCAATATCCAGTTCGCGTGCGCCCGGCGTGCGCGCCAGGAAGGCGCCGATGTTAGCGCTGTTCTCCTCCGGCAGCACCGAGCAGGTGGCGTAAACGAGGATGCCGCCGACATCCAGGGTGGGCCAGATAGCATCCAGCAATTCACCCTGCAGCTGAGCGAGGGCGGTGATGTCCTCGGCCTGGCGGGTGAGCTTGATGTCCGGGTGGCGGCGGATCACGCCGGTGGCCGAACAGGGCGCGTCGAGCAGGATGCGCTGGAACGGTTGGCCGTCCCACCAGGCGGCGCTGTCGCGGCCGTCTGCGGCAACCAGCGTCGCCTGCAGGCGCAGGCGCTCGAGGTTCTCGCGCACGCGGGTCAGGCGCAGCGGCTCGGCATCCAGGGCAATCACCTCGGCCAGGCCCGGCTCGCGCTCCAGCAGATGGCAGGTCTTGCCGCCGGGTGCGGCGCAGGCGTCCAGTACGCGCTGACCGGGCGCCAGTTCCAGCAGGTCGGCGGCCAGCTGTGCGGCTTCGTCCTGCACGCTGACCCGCCCCTCGGCGAAGCCCGGCAGGCCGGTGACATCGCAGGGCTGCAGCAAACGAATGCCGTCGGCGCTGAATGCACAGGGCTCCGCTTCCAGCCCGGCGCCACGCAGTTCATCCAGATAGCTGTCGCGGCTGCCCTGGCGGCGATTGACGCGCAGGATCAGCGGCGGATGCAGGTTATTGGCCGCACAGATGGCTTCCCAGTGTTCCGGCCAGTCGGCCTTCAGGCGCTTCTGCAGCCAGCGCGGATGGGCGGTGCGGCTGACCGGATCGCGCTCCAGCTCGGCAAACAGTGCTTCGCCTTCACGCTGCGCGCGGCGCAGCACGGCATTGAGCAGGCCCTTGGCCCAGGGCTTCTTCAGCTTGTCCGAACAGCCGACCGTCTCGCCGATGGCGGCATGCGCCGGAACACGGGTGTAGAACAATTGATAGAGGCCGACCAGCAACAGGGCCTCGACATCACGGTCGGCGGTCTTGAACGGCTTCTCCAGCAGCTTCTCGACCAGCAGCGCCAGGCGCGGTTGCCAGCGGGCGGTGCCGAAGGCCAGCTCCTGCACCAGACCGCGATCGCGAACTTCAACGCGCTCAAGCAGCGGCGGCAGGCTGCCGCCCAGCGATGCACGGCCCTGCAGTACCGCCGTCAGGGCCTGGGCGGCGGCCAGCCGCGGATTCATGCGCCGAACACCAGGCCGGCGGCGAATTGTTCGCGGCGGCTGTTGTACAGATCGCTGAAGGCCAGCGGCTTGCCACCCGGCAACTGCAGGTGGGTGAGCAGCAAGGCGCCTTGGCCACAGGCCACGCGCAGACCGTCCTTGCCGGCATCGAGAATCGTGCCCGGCGCGCCGGCGCCGTCGGCCAATTGCGCGGCATGCACCTTCACGGTTTCGCCAGACAGGCTGCTGTGGCAGATCGGCCAGGGATGCAGCGCACGGATCTGCTGCTCCAGCTCGATGGCTGGGCGGCTCCAATCCAGACGCGCCTCGTCCTTGCTGAGCTTGTGGGCATAGCAGGCCAGCGCCTCGTCCTGCACTTGGCCAGTGAGCGTGCCGGCGTCCAATCCATTCACGGCCTCGACGATGGCGCGCGCGCCTAGCTCCGCCAGACGGTCATGCAGCGTGCCGCCGGTGTCGTCGGCGCCGATCGGCGTGCTGACCTTGAGCAGCATCGGCCCGGTATCCAGGCCGGCTTCCATCTGCATCACGGTGACGCCAGATTCGGCATCGCCGGCTTCCACCGCGCGCTGGATCGGCGCCGCGCCGCGCCAGCGCGGCAGCAGCGAGGCGTGACTGTTGATGCAGCCCAGACGCGGAATATCCAGCACCACCTGCGGCAGGATCAGGCCGTAGGCGACCACCACCATCAGCTCGGGTTGCAGTGCGGCCAGTTCCGCCTGGGCGGCCGGATCACGCAGAGTCTGCGGCTGAAAGACCGGGATGCCGTGCTCGACCGCCAGTTGCTTCACCGGGCTGGGCATCAGCTTCTGGCCACGCCCGGCCGGGCGGTCGGGCTGGGTGTAGACGGCTACCACCTGGCGGCCTGCCTCAAGCAGGGCCTGCAGGTGCTGGGCGGCGAATTCGGGGGTGCCGGCGAAGACGATACGCATGGGAGCTCACTGACGAAAAAGGCTTGCCGAAGCAAGCCTTTGGGTTCGGATCACGCCTGCTGGCGATGTTGTTTTTCCAGCTTCTTCTTGATGCGGTCGCGCTTGAGCTGCGACAGGTAGTCGACGAAGAGCTTGCCGTTGAGGTGGTCGCACTCGTGCTGGATGCACACCGCCAGCAGGCCTTCGGCGATCAGCTCGTAGGGCTGGCCGTCGCGGTCCAGCGCCTTGATCTTCACCTGCTGCGGACGGTCTACGTTCTCGTAGAAGCCGGGCACCGACAGACAGCCTTCCTGGTACTGCTCCATCTCGTCGGTGAGTGCTTCGAACTCGGGATTGATGAACACGCGCGGCTCGGTCTGGTCCTCGGACAAGTCCATCACCACCACGCGCAAGTGCACGTTCACCTGGGTCGCCGCCAGGCCGATGCCGGGGGCGGCATACATGGTCTCGAGCATGTCGTCGACCAGCTGACGAATGCTGTCATCGACCACCTCCACCGGCTTGGCGAGGGTGCGCAGCCGCGGGTCGGGGAATTCGAGGATGTTGAGAATGGCCATAAGCGTTTGTGAAACAGGTATGCAATTGGAAAAAGGCCCGCTGTTAAGATCCGGCAGCGGTGCAAAAGTGCCTGCAGCCCACGGTTTTCAAGGCTTCGAGACGGGGCCGGGCAGTTTCGCGCGGAGCCACATGATAAAGGGATTCAGCTCATGAGGAAAACACTACTCGCCCTGCTGCTGCTGACCGGCGGCGCCCTGGCTCAGGCCCAGGTCGAATTGCGCGACGGTCACCCGGAGCGCTACACGGTCGTCAAGGGTGACACCCTGTGGGATATCTCCGCACGGTTTCTCAGCCGGCCGTGGAAATGGCCGCAGATCTGGCACGTCAATCCACAGGTGGAAAACCCGCACCTGATCTACCCGGGCGATGTACTCAGCCTGGTCTACGTGGATGGCCAGCCGCGCCTGACGCTGGAACGCGGCGCCTCGCGCGGCACCGTCAAACTTTCCCCGCAGGTGCGCAGCACGCCGCTGATCGAGGCCATCGCGCCGATTCCGCTGGAGGCGATCAACAGCTTCCTGCTCGCCAACCGTATCGTCGATGACGCCGCCGAGTTCGAGCGCGCGCCCTATATCGTCGCCGGCAACGCCGAGCGGGTGATCAGTGGCAAGGACGATCGGGTCTACGCCCGGGGCCGCTTCCCCAATGAGCAGCCGGTGTACGGCATCTACCGTCAGGGTCGCACTTACGTCGACCCGGTGACCCGCGAAGTGCTCGGCATCAACGCCGACGACATCGGGACCGGCCTGCGCATCGGCGAGGAAGGCGACATCACCACCCTGCGCCTGAGTCGTTCGACCCAGGAAATCCGCATCGCCGACCGCTTGTTCTCCACCGAGGAGCGGGTGCTGACCTCCTCCTTCATGCCCAGCGAGCCGCTGCAGACTGTCGATGGCCTGATTCTCGACGTGCCGCGCGGCGTGTCGCAGATCGGTCAGTACGATGTGGTGACGCTCAACAAGGGCCGCCGTGACGGTCTGAGCGAAGGCAACGTGCTGGCCATCTACAAGACCGGTGAGACCGTGCGCGATCGCGTCACCGGCGAGCACGTCAAGATTCCC
>DATJDB010000166.1:0-7807 GCA_035497635.1 Pseudomonas sp.
ACAGCAATTGGTCGCCCACTGTGAAGGCGCCCAGATACTGGGAACCCATGTTCAGCTTGCGCAGACGCCCGACCGGGACATTCAGCGTGCCGGTAACCGCCGTCGGGCCCAGCTCGCGCATGGACTGTTCACGATGGTTGGGCACCAGCTTGACCCAGGGGTTGTGCTGGCTGATCAGCCCTTCGATGTCCGATAGCGGCACATCCTTATTGAGCTTGATGGTCAGCGCCTGGCTGTGACAGCGCATGGCGCCGATGCGTACGCATAGGCCATCCACCGGAATCGGGTTCTTGTTGCGCCCGAGGATCTTGTTGGTCTCGGCCTGGGCTTTCCATTCCTCACGACTCTGGCCGTTGGGCAATTCCTTGTCGATCCAGGGGATCAGGCTGCCGGCCAGCGGCACGCCGAAGTTGTCCACCGGGAAGGCTTCGCCGCGCATGGCCTCGGCCACCTTGCGGTCGATATCGAGGATGGCGCTGGCCGGGTTGGCCAGGTCATCGGCGACGGCACCGTGAATGGCGCCCATCTGCTTGATCAGCTCGCGCATGTTCTGCGCGCCGGCGCCAGAAGCGGCCTGGTAGGTCATGGCGCTCATCCATTCCACCAACCCGGCTTCGTACAGGCCACCCAGCGCCATCAGCATCAGGCTGACGGTGCAGTTGCCACCGATGTAGTTCTTAGCGCCGGCGTCCAGTTGCTGGTCGATGACCCGACGGTTGACCGGATCGAGGACGATGACCGCATCATCGGCCATGCGCAGCGTCGAGGCCGCGTCGATCCAGTAACCCTGCCAACCGGCTTCGCGCAGCTTGGGATACACCTCGCTGGTGTAGTCCCCGCCCTGACAGGTGAGGATCACATCGAGAGTCTTGAGTTCATCGAGGCTGTAGGCGTCCTTCAGCGGCGCGGTGTCCTTGCCGATCTCGGGGCCATGGCCGCCGACATTGGAGGTAGTAAAGAACACGGGCTCGATCAGGTCGAAGTCTCGTTCTTCACGCATGCGCTGCATGAGCACGGAACCCACCATGCCCCGCCAGCCGATCAGACCTACACGTTTCATCTTTTCAACTACACCCTCGAAAAAGGTAAGTGGGCCGCCGCCCGTGGGCGGCAGGCCCGAGAGATTACAGGTTCCGTAGCGCCGCGACTACTGCGTCACCCATTTCGCGGGTGCCGACCTTGCGGCAGTCTTCCGACCAGATGTCGCCGGTACGCAGGCCCTGATCCAGCACCAGGCTGACGGCCTTCTCGATGGCATCGGCGGCGGCCACCTGGCCAAAGCTGTAGCGCAGCATCATGGACACCGAGAGGATGGTGGCCAGCGGGTTGGCGATGCCCTGACCGGCGATATCCGGTGCGGAGCCGTGGCAGGGTTCGTACATGCCCTTGTTGCTGGCATCCAGCGAGGCAGAAGGCAGCATGCCGATGGAACCGGTGAGCATGGAAGCCTCGTCCGACAGGATGTCGCCGAACATGTTGTCGGTGACGATCACATCGAACTGCTTGGGCGCACGGACCAGCTGCATGGCGGCATTGTCGACGTACATGTGGCTCAGCTCGACTTGCGGGTAATCCTTGGCCACTTCTTCGACCACGGCGCGCCACAGCTGGCTGGAAGCGAGCACGTTGGCCTTGTCCACGGAACAGAGTTTCTTGTTGCGGACCATGGCCATGTCAAAGCCGACCTTGGCGATGCGGCGGATCTCGCTTTCGCTGTACGGCAGGGTGTCGTAGGCCATGCGCTCGCCATTCTCGAGCAACTTGCTTTCGCGCGGCTGGCCGAAGTAGATGCCGCCGGTCAACTCACGAACGATGAGGATGTCCAGGCCGGCCACGATCTCGGGCTTCAGGCTCGATGCCGCCGCCAGTTGCGGATACAGCAGCGCCGGACGCAGGTTGCCGAACAGGCCCAGTTGCGAACGGATCTTCAGCAGGCCGCGCTCGGGACGGATGGCCGGATCAATGGTGTCCCACTTCGGGCCACCCACGGCGCCGAGCAGGATGGCGTCGGCCGCGCGGGCACGCGCCAGGGTCTCGTCGGCCAGCGGCACGCCGTACTTGTCGATGGCCGCGCCACCGAGCTCGTCATAGCTCAGCTCAAACGCCAGGCTGTACTTGTCGTTGGCCAGCTGCAGGACCTTGACGGCCTCGGCCATGATTTCCGGACCGATGCCGTCGCCGGGGAGAACCAGAATCTGCTTGCTCATTGCATTCCTCTATTTTTCTGAAGGGTGGCGGCCAACCGCCGCATCCACCGGAATCCGGTTTACTTGATCGCGCCGAACAGCCAGGGCTGAGCCTGCTGGTGCTTGCCCTCGAAGGCCTTGATGGCTTCCGCGTCCCGCAGGGTCAGGCCGATGTCGTCCAGACCATTGAACAGGCAGTGCTTGCGGAAGGCGTCGATCTCGAACGCGTACTGCACGCCATCCGGACGGGTCACGGTCTGCGCGGCCAGGTCCACGGTGAGCTGATAGCCTTCGGTGGCTTCGGCCTGCTGGAACAGCGCATCGACCTCTTCTTCCTTGAGCACGATCGGCAGCAGGCCGTTCTTGAAGCTGTTGTTGAAGAAGATGTCGGCGAAGCTCGGCGCGATGATGGTGCGGAAGCCATATTCTTCCAGCGCCCACGGCGCGTGCTCGCGGGACGAACCGCAACCGAAGTTTTCACGGGCCAGCAGCACGCTGGCGCCCTGGTAGCGCGGGAAGTTCAGCACGAATTCCTGGTTGACCGGACGCTGCGAGCAGTCCTGATTCGGCTGACCGACGTCCAGGTAACGCCACTCGTCGAACAGGTTCGGGCCGAAGCCGCTGCGCTTGATCGACTTGAGGAATTGCTTGGGAATGATCTGGTCGGTGTCGACGTTGGCGCGATCCAGCGGGCAGACCAGGCCGGTGTGTTGGGTAAAGGCTTTCATGGTTCGTTCCTCAGGCCTGGAGCAGTTCGCGTACATCGATGAAGTGACCGGTCACCGCGGCGGCGGCAGCCATCGCCGGGCTCACCAGATGGGTACGACCACCGGCGCCCTGGCGTCCTTCAAAGTTGCGGTTGGAGGTGGAAGCGCAATGCTCGCCGCTGCCCAGCTTGTCCGGGTTCATGGCCAGGCACATGGAGCAGCCCGGTTCACGCCACTCGAAACCGGCCTCGATGAAGATCTTGTCCAGACCTTCGGCTTCGGCCTGCTGCTTGACCAGACCGGAACCGGGCACCACCAGCGCCTGCTTGACGTTGGCGGCGACCTTGCGACCCTTGGCAACGGTGGCGGCGGCGCGCAGATCTTCGATACGCGAGTTGGTGCACGAGCCGATGAACACGCGATCCAGCTTGATCTCGGTGATCGGCTGGCTGGCATTCAGGCCCATGTACTTCAGCGCGCGCACGATGGAGTCACGCTTGACCGGATCGGCCTCGGCCGCCGGATCCGGCACACGCTGATCGACCGCCAGCACCATTTCCGGCGAAGTGCCCCAGCTGACCTGCGGCTTGATGTCCTCGGCCTTCAGCTCAATCACGGTATCGAACTGCGCGTCGGCATCCGACACCAGCCCCTTCCACAAGGCGACGGCCTGATTCCAGTCGGCGCCCTTCGGCGCGTAGGGACGACCTTCCACGTAGGCGATGGTCTTGTCATCCACGGCCACCATGCCGACGCGGGCGCCGGCTTCGATGGACATGTTGCAGATGGTCATGCGCCCTTCCATGGACAGGTCGCGAATGGCACTGCCGGCGAATTCCAAAGCATGGCCATTGCCGCCGGCGGTGCCGATCTTGCCAATCACCGCGAGAACGATGTCCTTGGCGGTAACGCCGAACGGCAGCGTGCCTTCGACGCGCACCTGCATGTTCTTCATTTTCTTGGCAACCAGGCACTGGGTGGCCAGCACGTGTTCCACCTCGGAAGTGCCGATACCGTGGGCCAGCGCGCCGAAGGCGCCATGGGTGGAGGTGTGCGAGTCGCCGCAGACCACGGTCATGCCCGGCAGGGTGGCGCCCTGCTCCGGGCCGATGACGTGGACGATACCCTGGCGGACATCGTTCATCTTGAATTCGAGAATGCCGAAGTCGTCGCAGTTCTCGTCGAGGGTCTGCACCTGAATGCGCGACACCTCGTCGGCGATGGCTTCCAGGCCGCCCTGGCGCTCGGCACGGGTGGTCGGCACGTTGTGGTCCGGGGTGGCGATGTTGGCGTCGATACGCCATGGTTTGCGACTGGCCAGGCGCAGACCTTCGAAGGCCTGCGGCGACGTCACTTCGTGCAGGATGTGGCGGTCGATATAGATCAGCGACGAACCATCGTCGCGGCGCTTGACCTCGTGCATTTCCCAGAGCTTGTCATACAGCGTTTTGCCAGCCATCGGACTCTTCCTCATCGGTTGCGCGCGTGCGGGTGCAATGCCCCTTGCACTTATGGGGTCGATGCTAGGGTCTTGCCATCAATTACTCAAATTCATATTTTTTATCTAGCGAATTCCTATTAGGAATACCGCCCCCCCTACCCCACGAGACGCCGTCATGGACCTTGCCACCCTCAACGCCTTCATTGCCGTCGCAGAGAGCGGCAGTTTCTCCCTGGCCGGCGAACGTCTGCACCTGACGCAGCCTGCGGTCAGCAAGCGCATCTTTGCACTGGAGCAACAGCTGGAGGTGCGCCTTTTCGACCGCCTCGGACGAGAGGTCGGCCTCACCGAAGCCGGTCGCGCACTGCTGCCGCGCGCCTATCGCATTCTCGGTGAACTGGAGGACACACGCCGCGCCCTGGCCAACCTCAACGGCGAGGTGAGCGGTCGCCTGACCCTGGCTACCAGTCACCACATCGGCCTGCATCGCCTGCCACCGGTGCTGCGCGAATTTACCCGCCGCTATCCGGCGGTCAGTCTGGACATTCGTTTCCTGGATTCCGAAGTGGCCTACGAAGATGTCCTTCAGGGACGCACGGAACTGGCGGTAATTACCCTGGCACCGGAGGCCCAGACGCCGGGAGCCCGGACGCCGGATACCCGAGCCCTGCTACGTGCCGTTCCGGTCTGGGAAGATCCGCTGGATTTCGTCGCCGCCCCGGAACACCCGCTGGCGCGTAACTGCGCTCTGACCCTGACCGACGTCGCCGCCCATCCGGCGGTTTTCCCCGGGCCGCACACCTTCACCCACCGAATCGTGCATAGACTGTTCGAGGCGGCTGGGCTGACTCCCCAAGTCGCCATGAGCACCAATTACTTGGAAACCATCAAGATGATGGTTTCCATCGGTCTGGCCTGGAGCCTGCTGCCGCGCACTCTGCTCGATGACCAGGTGGTGCGTCTGACGCTGCCCGGGCCGCAACTGACTCGACAACTGGGCTACGTGCTGCATACCGAGCGCACTCTGTCGAATGCCGCGCGCGCCTTCATGGAGCTGCTGGATGCCCAGCGCGTGAAAGAAGTCGAAGCGGATTCCGCCTGAACGGCTGAAATGCAGAGCCGTTCCAGGCAGGGAAACCGGAAAACGAGGAGCATGGGCAGCGTTATATGTCGCCGACGATAAGTGAGCGGGCAATGCTAACCCAGGATGCCGGAACGGATGCCCAGCTACCCCACGACAATGGCGTGCTGGAGACAGCGCTGGACTGCGCACGGCTAGGCGTCTGGCTATGGGACCCAACCTCCGGCCGGGTCAGCTGGGCCCACGGCACCCACCATCCCTTTGGCCTGCGCCAGGCGCCGCCGACGTCCGCCCGCCAGTATCTGCGTCTAATTCCCCCCGGCGAACGCATCCGGGTGCTGCGCTATTTCCGGCGCATCCTGCGCGGCGAAACCCTGCCACCGATGACCCAGTACATCCACTGGCCGGGCGGCGGTCACCACTGGTTGGAGATCGGAGCCCGATTGCACGAGCGGCCCGATGGTTACCGCCAACTGACCGGCGTGGCTCGCGACATCACGCTGAACACGGACCGGCAGCACGAGGACATCTTCACCAAGGCCTTCCGCGAATCACCCGACCCCATCGCCATCAGTGACCTGCAGACGGGTCGTTTCATCGAGGTCAATACGGGTTTCATCAACACCTTCGGCTGGAGCAAGGAACTGGCCATCGGCCACACCTCTGACGAGCTGAACCTGTGGGTCGATGCCCACGAACGTGAGCGAATGCTTGAACAACTCACGAGCCATGGCAGCCTGCGCGACTTCGAGACGCGTCTGCGCCGGCGCGACGGCAGCATCGGCACCTTCCGCTTCTTTGGCGCCCCCATCGAACTGCACCGCAGCCCGTGCCTGGTCACCACGGTGCGTGACGTTTCGCAGCTGCGCGCCCAGGAGCATGCCCTACGCGACAGCCGCGAACGTCTAGCCCTGGCTCTGGAATCCGCCAATCTGGGAACCTGGGAATGGCACATTCCCAGCGATAGCCTGCAAGGCACGCCGCGCGCCTTCGGCATGCACGGGCTGGAACGGCCCGACGCCAGCTGCGATTTCCGCACCTTCTTCCGCACCGTGCACGGCGAGGACCGGGAAAGCCTGCGTAAAGCCTACCGATCACTGCTGACCGGCACCGACAGCGAATGCCGCCTGAGCTATCGCGTACGCATGCCCAGCGGAGAAATCCACTATCTGGAAAGTACCGCGCGGCTGTACCGCGATGCCCAGGGCAATCCGCTACGCATGACCGGCATCCTCAAGGACATGACCGGCCGGATGCTCTACGAGCAGCGCCTACGCGCATCGGAGGAAAAGTTCTCGACCCTGTTTCAGGGCAGCCCGGTGCCCATTTCGGTATCCGAGGCGCAAAGCGGTCGCTTCGTCGACATCAACCCCAGCTTCAGCGAGGTCTTCGGCTGGCCACCCGCCGAGCTGATTGGCCGGACTGCCAGGGAGATCGACTTCTGGGAGGATTACCAGCGACGCACCGAAGTAGTCGAAGAACTGAGCCGCAAGCGCGTGCTGGACAGCGCCCTGGCCAGCTTCCACAGCAAGGATGGCCGGCGCATCACCTGCCTGATTTCCTGCCGTTATCTGGAGATGCAGGGCGACCGTTACCTCGCCACGTCATTTCATGACATCACCCGCCTGCAGCAGGCCACCCGCGCGCTGCAGACCAGCGAAGAAAAGTTCGCCAAGGCCTTTCATTCCAGCCCCGACGCCATCTGCCTGCTGGAACGGAGTGAGCGGCGCTTTCTGGAAGTCAACGAAGGCTTTCGCCGTCTCACCGGTTACACCCCGGAAGAGGTCATGGGCCGGCGCCTCGACGAGCTGCGCCTGCGTATCGATCCCCAGCAGCGCCAGGAGATCGTCGCCAGCATCGCCAGCAATGGCCGCCTGCCGCGCACCGAAGTGCACCTACTGGATCGCGACGGCCAATCGAAGTTCGCCGACGTTTCGGTGGAAACCTTGAGCCTGGATGGCGGCGAATGTCTGCTGATTACCGCCCGCGATATCAGTCAGCTCAAGGCCGCCCAGGCACAGATCCAGCACCTGGCCTACCACGACTCGCTGACCAACCTGCCCAACCGCGCCCTGCTGCTGGACCGCCTGACCCAGCAGATCGCCCTGCTCAACCGCCACCATCTGCGTGGCGCGGTGCTGTTCATCGACCTTGACCATTTCAAGCACATCAACGATTCGCTGGGGCACCCGGTGGGCGACGCGGTGCTCAAGATGACGACCGCGCGCCTGGAGGCCAACGTGCGTCAGGAAGACACCGTGGCGCGCCTGGGCGGCGACGAGTTCGTGGTGCTGCTGTCCGGCCTGGAAGGCAAGCGCGCCCAGGTGATCCGCCAGGTGCGTCAGGTGGCCGAACACCTGCGCACGCATCTGGCCGAACCCATGGAGGTGGA
>DATJDB010000167.1:0-1744 GCA_035497635.1 Pseudomonas sp.
CTCCTGCGCATTTGTGATGCGCGTCAAAAAATTGATTTGATGAGTGAGGGAAGCGGGTGGATCGTACGCGATTGACGAACATGCGCGGCAACCTGGTCAGTCTGAGCCGGGGCAATCTGGGCGTGCCGCTGATGGTGCTGGTATTGCTGGGCATGATGACCCTGCCGATGCCGCCCTTCCTGCTCGACGTGTTCTTCACGTTCAACATCGCTCTGTCGATTGTCGTGCTGCTGGTCAGCGTCTATGCGCTGCGTCCGCTGGACTTCGCCGTCTTTCCGACCATTCTGCTGGTCGCCACGCTGCTGCGTCTGGCGCTGAACGTCGCCTCTACCCGCGTCGTACTGCTGCATGGCCAGGAAGGCGAGGGCGCCGCGGGCAAGGTGATCCAGGCCTTCGGCGATGTGGTGGTCGGCGGCAACTACGTCGTCGGTGCCGTGGTGTTCGCCATTCTGGTGATCATCAACTTCGTGGTGATCACCAAGGGTGCCGGGCGCATCTCCGAGGTGAGCGCGCGCTTCACCCTGGATGCCCTGCCGGGCAAACAGATGGCCATCGACGCCGACCTCAACGCCGGTCTCATCGAGCAGGACGAGGCCAAGAAGCGCCGCCTCGAAGTGGCCCAGGAAGCCGATTTCCACGGTTCCATGGATGGCGCCAGCAAATTCGTGCGCGGTGACGCCATCGCCGGCCTGCTGATCATGTTCGTGACCCTGCTCGGCGGCATGGCCATCGGTACCCTGCAATACGACCTGTCGGCCGGCGAGGCCGCACGCATCTACTCGTTGCTGACCATCGGTGACGGCCTGGTGGCACAGATTCCCTCGCTGCTGCTGTCCACCGCGGCGGCCATAATGGTCACCCGGGTCTCCACTTCCGAGGACATGGGCCAGCAGGTCAACCGCCAGATGTTCTCCTCGCCCAAGGCGCTGGGCGTGGCGGCCTTTCTGCTGATCTTCATCGGCCTGGTGCCGGGCATGCCGCATACGCCGTTCGTGGGCCTGGGGCTGGTGGCCGCCGGTTTCGCCTGGCTGATCTGGCGCAAGAAGAACGGCAAGACCCGCGCGGAAGCCGATGCCCAGCCGGCCGTGGCCGCCGATCAGCTGCCGGCCCTTCAGGAGCCGGAAAGCAAGGAACTGGGCTGGGAAGACGTCAATCCGGTCGATCTGGTCGGCCTGGAGGTTGGCTACCGACTGATTCCGCTGGTGGATCGCAACCAGGGTGGCCAGCTGTTGGCCCGGATCAAGGGCGTGCGCAAGAAGCTCTCCCAGGACCTCGGCTTCCTGATTCCCTCGGTTCACATCCGCGACAACCTCGATCTGATGCCCAACGGCTACCGCCTGACCCTGATGGGGGTGAGCGTGGCGGAGGCCGAGCTGTATCCGGATCGCGAAATGGCCATCAACCCCGGCCAGGTGTTCGGTACGCTGAACGGCATTGCCGGCCGCGACCCGGCCTTCGGCCTGGAGGCGGTGTGGATCGAGGCATCGGCCCGCGAGCAGGCGCAGACTTTGGGCTACACGGTGGTGGATGCCAGCACCGTGGTTGCCACGCACCTCAATCAGGTGCTCTACAAGCATGCCCATGAGCTGATCGGTCACGAGGAAGTCCAGCAACTGTTGCAGGTGCTGGCCAAGAGTTCGCCCAAGCTCGCCGAGGAGCTGGTGCCCGGCATGGTGTCGCTGTCCACGCTGCTCAAGGTGCTGCAGGCGCTGTTGCAGGAGCAGGTCTCGGTGCGCGACATCCG
>DATJDB010000168.1:0-5821 GCA_035497635.1 Pseudomonas sp.
GCCCATGGCCAGCCCGGCGATGATGACCGGCCTGATCCTCGCCGTGGCCCGTGCCGCCGGTGAAGTGGCGCCGCTGATGCTGGTCGGCGTGGTCAAGCTGGCGCCGTCGCTGCCGCTGGATGGCAATTACCCGTATCTGCACCTGGACCAGAAGATCATGCACCTGGGCTTCCATATCTACGACGTCGGCTTCCAGAGCCCGAACGTCGAGGCCGCGCGGCCGCTGGTGTATGCCACCGCGCTGCTGCTGGTGCTGGTGATCGCCACCCTGAACATGAGCGCGGTCTACATCCGCAACCACCTGCGCGAGAAGTACAAGGCGCTGGAACATTAATTCCGTGTGCAGGCCGCCATCCGGCCTGCCGCCCCTGTTTGAACGGAGTGAGCGTATGCAACCCGAATCCCACACCCACGGCATCGACATGGCTGCCCTGGGCCGCAACAAGCAGGGCCTGTCCCTGGCCAACGAGACCGTGGCCCTGGAAGTGCCCGGCCTGGATCTGTACTACGGCCAGAAGCAGGCGCTGCACAACGTCAGCATGAACATCCCCAAGCAGCGCGTGACCGCCTTCATTGGCCCGTCCGGCTGTGGCAAGTCCACGCTGCTGCGCTGCTTCAATCGCATGAACGACCTGGTCGACGGCTGCCGCGTGGACGGCGAGATCCGCCTCGACGGCCAGAACATCTACCGCAAGGGCGAGGACGTGGCCGAGCTGCGCCGCCGGGTGGGCATGGTGTTCCAGAAGCCCAACCCGTTCCCCAAGAGCATTTACGAGAACGTGGTGTACGGCCTGCGCATCCAGGGCATCAACAAGAAGCGCACCCTGGACGAAGCCGTGGAATGGGCGCTCAAGGGCGCCGCGCTGTGGGACGAGGTGAAGGATCGCCTGCACGAGTCGGCGCTGGGCCTGTCCGGCGGACAGCAGCAGCGTCTGGTGATTGCGCGCACCATCGCCGTGTCGCCGGAAGTGCTGCTGCTCGATGAACCCTGCTCGGCGCTGGACCCGATTTCCACCCTCAAGGTCGAAGAGCTGATCTACGAGCTGAAGTCGCGCTACACCATCGTGATTGTTACCCACAACATGCAGCAGGCGGCGCGGGTTTCCGACTACACCGCGTTCATGTACATGGGCAAGCTGATCGAATACGGGGATACCGATACGCTGTTTACCAACCCGGCGCAGAAGCAGACCGAGGATTACATCACCGGCCGCTACGGCTAGCCGGCCATGGCAAATCGCGCTGCGCGTTGTCGGCGGCGCTTGCCGTACGGGTTTGTACTGTCTGCGCGCCGCCTCCTAGCGCAGCACGATTTGCCAAGGGCCGGCCTGTCCGGCGAGAGAACCAGTTCCGCAAGGGTTAGAACATGATCAACAAAGACAGCCATACCCAGCATATTTCCCAGCAGTTCAACGCCGAGCTGGAAGAGGTGCGCAGCCACCTGCTGGCCATGGGCGGCCTGGTGGAGAAGCAGGTCAACGACGCGGTCACCGCGCTGATCGAGGCCGATTCCGGCCTGGCGCAGCAGGTGCGCGAGATCGATGAGCAGACCAACCAGATGGAGCGCGACATCGACGAGTCGTGCCTGCGCATCCTCGCGCGTCGCCAGCCGGCGGCTTCGGACCTGCGTCTGGTGATCAGCATTTCCAAGTCGGTGATCGACCTGGAGCGCATCGGTGACGAGGCCTCGAAGATCGCCCGCCGCGCCATCGAGCTGTGCGAGGAAGGCTCCGCGCCGCGCGGCTATGTCGAAGTGCGGCATATCGGCGATCAGGTGCGCAGCATGGTGCGCGACGCGCTGGACGCCTTCGCCCGCTTCGATGCCGAACTGGCGCTGTCGGTGGCCCAGTACGACAAGGTCGTCGACCGCGAGTACAAGACCGCCCTGCGCGAGCTGGCCACCTACATGATGGAAGACCCGCGCTCCATCTCCCGGGTGCTCAGCATTATCTGGGCGCTGCGCTCGCTGGAGCGCATTGGCGACCACGCGCGCAACATCGCCGAACTGGTGATCTACCTGGTGCGCGGCACCGACGTGCGCCACATGGGCCTCAAGCGCATGAAGGAAGAAGTGCAGGGCAAGACCGAGTAACGCCCCGCACGGCCCCCGCAGGCACGCTCCCTGTAGGAGCGACTTCAGTCGCGAGCTTTTGGCCGAGGCCTGCACAAGAGCATCGCGGCTGGAACCGCTCCCACAAAGAACGGCGGTCTGCACGGCCCCCTGTAGGAGCGACTTCAGTCGCGAGCTTTTGGCCGAGGCCTGCACAAGAGCATCGCGGCTGGAACCGCTCCCACAAAGAACAGCGGTCTGCACGGCCTCCTGTAGGAGCGACTTCAGTCGCGAGCTTTTGGCTGCGGCCTGCACGAAAAGCATCGCGGCTGAAGCCGCTCCTGCATGATCGGCGGCCTTCCTGGCCCCGTCATGGATGAATTACAACGCGCCACACAGTAGACTGTGCCGCTTCCCTTCCGCATGAGCCGGGTCGATGTCGTCTGTCTTTCCCGAAGATTCAGTGGGCCTGGTCGAGCCCCGCATCGCCACGTTCACCGAGCCGCTGGCGCTGGCCTGTGGCCGCGAACTGGCCGATTACCAATTGGTGTACGAAACCTACGGTGAGCTCAATGCTGCGCGTAACAACGCGGTGCTCATCTGCCACGCCCTGTCCGGCCATCACCACGCTGCGGGCTACCACAGCCCCGACGACCGCAAGCCGGGCTGGTGGGAAAGCGCCATCGGTCCGGGCAAGCCCATCGACACCAATCGCTTCTTCGTGGTGTCGCTGAACAACCTCGGCGGCTGCAACGGTTCCACCGGCCCGACCAGCCAGAACCCGGCCAGCGGCAAGCCCTTCGGCGCGGATTTCCCGGTGATGACCGTCGAGGACTGGGTGCACAGCCAGGCGCGTCTGGCCGACCAGCTGGGCATCGAGCAGTGGGCGGCGGTGGTGGGCGGCAGCCTGGGCGGCATGCAGGCCCTGCAATGGGCCATCAGTTACCCGGAGCGTGTGCGCCACTGCCTGTGCATCGCTTCGGCGCCGCGCCTTTCGGCGGAAAACATTGCCTTCAACGAAGTGGCGCGCCAGTCGATCCTCACCGATCCGGATTTCCACGGCGGCCATTTCTACGAGCACGACGTGCTGCCCCGGCGCGGCTTGCGCCTGGCGCGCATGATCGGCCACATCACCTACCTGTCCGACGATGCCATGGGCGCCAAGTTCGGGCGGGAGCTGAAAACCGATCGCCTCAATTACGATGTGCAGAGCGTGGAATTTCAGGTGGAAAGCTACCTGCGCTATCAGGGCGACGAGTTCTCCACCCGCTTCGACGCCAACACCTACCTGCTGATGACCAAGGCGCTGGACTACTTCGATCCGTCCGCTGCCCACGGCGGCGATCTGGCCAAGGCGCTGGCGCCGGCCAAGGCGGATTTCTGCCTGATGTCCTTCACCACCGACTGGCGATTCTCGCCGGCCCGCTCGCGGGAGCTGATGGATGCTCTGCTGGCGGCGCGCAAGAACGTCAGCTACGTGGAGATCGACGCGCCCCAGGGCCACGACTCCTTCCTGTTGCCGGTGCCGCGCTATCAGCAGGTGTTCCGCAGCTACATGAACCGCATCGACATTTAAAGGAGTTGCCATGCGCGCCGATCTGGAAATCATCCAGGAATGGATTCCCGCCGGCAGCCGGGTGCTCGACCTCGGCTGCGGCACCGGTGAGCTGCTGGCCTGGTTGCGTGAGCACAAGCAGGTCAGCGGCTATGGCCTGGAAATCGACCCGGACAACATTGCCCGCTGCGTCGAAAAGGGCGTCAACGTCATCGAACAGGACCTCGACAAGGGCCTGGGCAACTTCGCTACGGGCAGTTTCGACGTGGTGGTGATGACCCAGGCGCTACAGGCCGTGCATTACCCGGACCGCATCCTCGACGAGATGCTGCGGGTTGGCAAAACCTGCATCGTCACTTTCCCCAACTTCGGCCACTGGCGCTGCCGCTGGTACCTGACCAGCAAGGGCCGCATGCCGGTATCCGAGTTCCTGCCGTACACCTGGTACAACACACCGAACATCCACTTCTGCACCTTCGAGGACTTCGAGCGGCTGTGCCGCGAGCGCGACGCCCAGGTGCTCCAGCGCCTGGCCGTGGACCGTCTGCACCGTCACGATTGGGGCAGTCGTCTGTGGCCTAATCTGTTGGGAGAGATCGGTATTTACCGCCTCAGCAGCTCCGGTTTGCAAAATCATCAGGTCGCCGTCTGACCGCCCAGCCACCGAGGAGACTCACCATGCGCCGTCTTATCCTGATGTTCTTCAGCCTCTGCCTGGCCCAGCCGGCACTGGCCGAACGCAAGTACAGCTTCGATGAGCTGGATGTGCATTACAGCGCCTTCAATTCCAGCTTCCTGCAGCCGGAAATTGCCGCCGCTTCCGGCCTGACCCGCGCCGGCAACCAGGGCGTGCTGAACATTTCCGTGCTCAAGGCCGGCAAGCCGATCACCGCCACGGTCAGCGGCCAGGTGCGCAACCTGCTGGGCCAGATCAACAACCTGAGCTTCCGCCAAGTGCGCGAGGGCGAAGCGGTGTATTACCTCGCCCAGTTCCCCATCGGCGAGGAAACCCTCAGCTTCACGATCAACGTGCAGAGCGCCGGCGGGCCGCGCAACAGCTTCACCTTCAACCAGGAATTCTTCCCCGACCGATGAGCCTCTTCAGCGAACTGGTGCTGGCCAGCCACAACGCCGGCAAACTCAAGGAATTGCAGGCCATGCTCGGCGCCGATGTGCGCGTGCGCTCGATCGGCGAGTTTTCCACGGTCGAGCCGGAGGAAACCGGCCTGTCGTTCGTCGAGAACGCCATTCTCAAGGCCCGCCACGCGGCGCGCGTGAGCGGCCTGCCGGCGCTGGCCGACGACTCCGGCCTGGCGGTGGACGCGCTGAGCGGTGCGCCGGGCATCTACTCGGCGCGCTACGCCGGTGGCGCGGGCGATGCGGCGAATAACGCCAAGCTGCTCGATGTTCTCAAGGACGTGCCGGATGAACAGCGCACCGCGCAGTTCGTCTGCGCCCTGGCACTGGTGCGGCATGCCGACGACCCGCTGCCGATCATCTGTGAAGGCCTGTGGCACGGCAGCATCCTGCATGCGCCGCGCGGTGAACATGGCTTCGGCTATGACCCGCTGTTCTGGGTGGCGGAGCGCGAATGCTCCAGCGCCGAGCTGCCGGCCGCCGAAAAGAACCGGCTCAGCCACCGGGCCCGCGCCATGGCGCAATTGCGCGCGCGCCTGGGCCTATGAACAGCGTTCAGGGTGGCGGCGGATTTCGGCTGCCGCCGCTGGCAGCCTATGTGCACATCCCCTGGTGTGTACGCAAATGTCCCTACTGCGATTTCAATTCCCACGCCGCTGGTCCGCAGTTGCCGGAACGCGAATACGTGGACGCAGTGCTGGCCGAGCTGGCACAGCGCCTCGACCAGGCGCAGGGCCGCAAGCTGGAGTCGATCTTCTTCGGCGGTGGCACGCCCAGCCTGTTCTCGGCCCAGGCGCTGGAGCGCATCCTGCAGGGTCTGGAGCGGCAGGTAGGCTTCGCCCCGGACATCGAGATCACCCTGGAAGCCAACCCGGGTACCTTCGAGCAGGAAAAATTTCGCGACTACCGCCGTCTGGGCATCAACCGGCTGTCCATTGGCGTGCAGAGCTTTCAGGCCGACAAGCTCAAGGCGCTGGGACGCATCCACGACGGCGATGAAGCCATTCGCGCCGCCGACATGGCGCGGGCGGCCGGCTTCGACAATTTCAATCTCGATCTCATGCACGGCCTGCCGGAGC
>DATJDB010000169.1:0-1970 GCA_035497635.1 Pseudomonas sp.
CTGGATTATCGCGCCACTTTTTCCAGCGGGTTCCTGGCGATCGGCGAGCGGCTTTCTTACTACAACAGCGACGGCAGCAGTCTGGAAGCCGGCGAGCGGGACATCCTCTACGGCATGGCCGAGTTCGCCTGGCGCTGGCACCGAAACCACTGGGCCGGGTTGCGTGCTTTACATGAGGATGACCATTCCGGCCGCGCTGCGCGTTTGGGCGCCAACGGCCGGCCTGAAGACGACTCGGATTTTCAGGGCTGGCGGTTTGGATTGTTCAGCCACGGCAATCTTATCGATGCGCCCGTCAGCGATTACCGCCTGGAAGCGCAGTATCTGGATGGCACGCTGCTTTCCCTACCGCCCGCCGGTGCCGGTGCCGGTGCCGCGCCGATTGCAATGAAATCCACCCGCAGCGGCTGGGCGGTCGTCGCGGAACTGGGGCGGCGGCTGCCCAGCCTGCCCTGGTCCCCACGCTTGTCCCTGCGCAGCGGGCTGACCGATGCACCGGAAACGGCAAACAACGGCTTTTATTTCAATCGCCTGCAATCCGGGCGAGTCAGCGGTCAGGACAGCTATTCCAGCGGGCTACTCGGATCATTCGTGCGCATCGAGCTGCACAACGTGATGTTCCATGGCCTGGCCGTTGAAACCCAGCCTCGTCCGCAACATCGCTTCGATCTGCGTCTGAGCACCCTGTCCCTGCGCAACTCTGGCGCGATGAATGGACAGCGCACTGCCTTGCCGCTATCGGTCAGCCGGGACGTGCGACTCGATAAGGCAAGGGGCCGCACCCTCGGCCAGGTACTGGACCTGACTTACCACTGGGAGCTGTTCCCGGTTGCCGTGAACGGCAGGCACCTGAATCTCGATGTGCAGCTCAACGCGGGTTATTTCCATGCCGGCGACGCCCTGGGCGATCTCGACGACGATTATCAACTGTCTTTCAGCGCGGCTGCGCACTACTGAAACCAACACAGGATGTGGCCATGGTTTTCACTTCGAACGTGTTTCTCTTCCTCTTCCTGCCCCTGTTTCTGGTGCTCTATTACCTGACGCCCGAGCGCTGGAAGTCCCTGACGATCGTTGCGGGCAGCTACCTGTTCTATGCCTGGTGGCGTCCGGACTTTCTGCTGCTGTTCATCGGCCTCGCCTATTGGAATTACTGGTTCGGCCTGCTGATCAAGACCCGTCTGGACCAGGGTCAGGAGCGCGAAGCGTTTCGCTGGCTGGCCCTCGGTGTGGTCGGCGACCTGGCCACCCTCGGCTATTTCAAGTACGCCAACTTCGGCGTGGAGGTCATCGCCGGGGCGCTGGCCCCGCTGGGCATCGACACCTTCACGCTCGAATACATCATCCTGCCCCTGGGCATCTCCTTCTACATATTCCAGGCGATCAGCTACCTCGTCGACATCTACCGGCGCGACGCCACACCGACCCACCGCCTCATCGATTTCGCCGCCTTCATGTGCCTGTTCCCGCAGTTGATCGCCGGGCCGATCCTGCGCTACAGCAGCCTCGATCAACAGTTGCGCCAGCGCAGCCATTCCTGGGAGCTGTTTTCACTGGGCGCCTGCCGCTTCATGCTCGGCTTCATCAAAAAGGTATTGATCGCCGATTCGCTTGCGCCACTGGGCACGCTCTATCTGGGCGAGTCGGATCTGCAGATGACGGATGCCTGGTTCGGCTCTCTGGTCAGCTTGCTGCAGTTGTATTTCGATTTCTCCGGCTACAGCGACATGGCCATCGGGCTGGGCATGATGATGGGCTTCCGCTTTCAGGAGAACTTCAACCAGCCGCTGCTCAGCCAGAGCCTGACCGAATTCTGGCGCCGCTGGCACATGACCCTGGGCGGTTTCCTGCGCGATTACGTCTATCTGCCCTTGGTGCGCACGGGCAGGCTCGGCGGCAACACCGCCCTCTTCGTGACCATGGTGCTTTCCGGCTTCTGGCATGGCGCCAGCTTTGCCTTCATCTTCTTC
>DATJDB010000170.1:0-13763 GCA_035497635.1 Pseudomonas sp.
GCGCTGGCGCCGGTGAAGGCGCCCTTCTCGTGGCCGAACAGTTCCGATTCGATCAGGGTTTCCGGAATGGCCGCGCAGTTCACCGAGATGAGCGGCGCGCGGGCCCGACGCGACAGGTTGTGCAGCGCGCGAGCCACCAGCTCCTTGCCGGTGCCTGACTCGCCCTGGACCAGCACCGTGGAATCGGTGGGCGCCACTTTGCGGATCTTGCCGAACAGGTCCTGCATGGACGGACAGGAGCCGATGATGCCGAGATCGTTCGGGCTGGCCGCCTTCTCCTCGCGGGCCGGCGCCACGGCCGGGCCGGCGACCGGGCGCTCGCTGAGAATGCGCGAGACGGCCTGCAGCATTTCGTCGTGATCGAATGGCTTGGCGATGTAGTCCACCGCGCCGAGCTTCATGGAATCCACCGCCGAGCGCAGGCTGGCGTAGCTGGTCATGATCAGCACCGGGGTGCCTTCGGCCAGGCGGATCAGTTCGGTGCCGGGCGCGCCGGGCAGGCGCAGGTCGCTAATGATCAGGTCGAAGCCGGGGATGCCGTGACGTTCCTGTGCCTCCTGCACGGAACCGGCCTCGCTCACCTGGTACTGGTTGCGCTCGAGCAGCCGGCGCAGGGCGGAGCGGATGATGGCTTCGTCTTCGACGATGAGAATGTGGGGCATGGAGCGAAGTTCTCCTCGACGGTTCAGGACGGGACGTTGATAGGCGTGACGTGACGCGGCAGGGTCACCCGGAAGCGGGTACCGCGCTGGCGTTCCGGGTCTGCCGGACTGTCGATGGCGATGCGGCCATGATGCTCTTCCACAATCGAATAGACCAGCGCGAGCCCCAGGCCAGTGCCCTTGCCGGGATCCTTGGTGGTGTAGAAGGGTTCGAACAGCCGATCCATGGCGCTCTTGGGAATGCCGCTGCCTTCGTCTTCCACGCTCACGATCACGCTGTACTCGTCTGCCTCGCTGCTGACCCGGATGCTGCCACCGGGCTGCGAGGCATCACGGGCATTGGAGAGCAGATTGATCAGCACCTGGGCCAGGCGCTGGGGATCGCCCTCCGCGCAGTGTTGCGGATCGCACTGATTGAGGAAGTGCACCTCGGTGCCCTCGCGATTGAGCTGCAACAGGGCAATGGCGTCGCGGGTGATATCGGCCAGGCAGACCTCTTCGCTGCCGGACTGGCGCGCGCCGGCATGGGCGAAGTTCATCAGGGACTGCACGATGCGCGACACGCGCTTGGTCTGCTCGATGATCTGCGCGCTGCTTTCGGTGATCTCGGCATCCCCGTGGCGCTCTTCGCGCAGGTTTTGCGCCAGGCAGGCGATACCGGTGATCGGGTTGCCGATCTCGTGGGCCACGCCGGCGGCCAGTCGGCCAATGCTGGCCAGACGCTCGGCATGCACCAGCTTGTCTTCCAGCTCGCGGGTGGCGGTCTGGTCCTCGATCAGCAGCACCAGGCCGGTGTTGCCCGGAGTCAGCGGTTCCTCGATGGCGGCCTTGTGCAGGTTCAGCCAGCGCACCTCGCCGTCCAGCAGCAGGCGGTGCTTGTGCGCGTGCTCGTCGGGGGCGGCGATGAAATCCATGAGCAGGCTGCGCCAGGGCTCGTCGATGGCCGACAGCCGTTCGCCGAGCACGCGCTCGGCGGGAATGCCGGTCAGCCCGTCCAGGCAGTGGTTCCACATGAGAATTTCGTGATCCTTGGCCAGAGAGCAGACACCCACCGGCAGGTCCTGCAGGGTCTGGCGATGGTAGCGGCGCAGACTGTCCAGCTCGGCGGCCAGGCCCGTGAGGCGCGAGCGATAGTCTTCCAGACGGCTTTCGATGAAGTGGATGTCCTCGGACACATAGGCTTCGTTGCCCTTCTTATAGGGCAGGAAGGTGGAGACGATGTCCTGAGCGAAGCTGGGACCCATCAGGCCGGAGAGGTTGGCCTCGATCTGGTCGCGCAGCCGGCGCAGGGCGTAGGGCCGGCGTTCATCGAAGGGCAGTTGCAGCTCGTTGAGGGCGCGCTCCACCTCGCGCTGTGCGGTTTTCGCGCCCAGCGGCTTGCTCAGTTGCGAGGCGAAGTCGTGGGGCGAGGTGGCGATCAGCTCGCGGCGCGGCTGGCGGCGCACGTTGCCCACCGCGCAGGCTTCAGCGGCGGCGCGCTCGCGCGGGTTCGACTCGGTGAACAGCGACACCAGCGTGAACAGCAGCACGTTGATGGTCAGCGAGGTGATGGCCGCCAGGTGCCAGCTGCTGTCATCCAGCACATAGATCACGTCGAAGGCCGGCAGGTAGACCCCGGGGAAATTGCCCACCAGCGGCAGCAGCATGGTCAGCGACCAGATGGCGAAGCCGCCCAGCAGTCCAGCGATCAGGCCGCGGCGGTTGGCGCTCGGCCAGTAGAGCACCGCCAGCACGCCGGGCAGGAACTGCAGGGTGGCGACGAAGGACACGATGCCCAGCGCGGACAGGTCGCGCTCGGCACCCAGCAGCAGGTAGAAACCGTAGCCGGCGAGGATGATGGCGATGATCAGGCTGCGGCGTGTCCATTTCAGCCAGGCGTAGATGTTGCTCTCGCCGCTGGGCTGGAACACCGGCAGCACCAGATGGTTCAGCGCCATGCCGGACAGCGCCAGCGTGGCGACGATGATCAGGCCGCTGGAGGCCGACAGCCCGCCGATATAGGCCAGCAGGGTCAGCGCCGAGTTGTCCAGCGCCAGACCCACGCCGAGGGTGAAGAATTCCGGATGGGTGCCGGCGCCGAGCTTCAGGCCGGCCCAGAGAATCAGCGGCACCGGCAGGCTGATCAGCAACAGATACAGCGGCAGGCCCCAGCTGGCAGTGGCCAGGTTGCGTGGGCGCAGGTTCTCGGTGAAGGCCATGTGGTACATGTGCGGCATGACGATCGCCGAGGCGAAGAACACCAGCAGCAGGGTGCGCCATGGGCCTTCCTGCAGCGGAGTGTGCAGGGTGGCGAGGGCTTCCTGGTTTTCCTGCAGCCAGGCTTCCAGGCCCTGAGGACCGTCGAACACCCGGTACAGCACGTACAGACCGATGCCGGCCAGCGCACCGAGCTTGACCACCGACTCGAAGGCCATGGCGAACACCAGCCCCTCGTGTTTCTCGCGAGTGGCGATATGGCGGGCGCCGAACAGGATGGTGAAGAGAATGATCAGCGCGCAGTAGCTGAGCGCCACCCGCGCGTGCGGGGGTTCGCGGGTGAGGATGCCGATGGCGTCGCTGACCGCCTGGATCTGCAGGGCCAGCAGCGGCAGGATGCCGACCAGCATGACCAGGGTGGTCAGGCCGCCGGCCCAGCTGCTGCGAAAGCGGAAGGCGAACAGGTCGGCCAGCGAGGACAGTTGGTAAGTGCGGGTGATGCGCAGGATCGGCTGCAGCAGCACGGGCGCCAGCAGGAAGGCACCGCTTACCCCCAGATAGCAGGCGAGGAAGCCGTAACCGTACTGGTAGGCCAGGCCCACGGAGCTGTAGAAGGCCCAGGCGCTGGCGAACACGCCCAGCGACAGGGTGTAGACCAGCGGGTGGCGTACCAGACGGCGCGGGATCACGCCGCGCTCGCTCACCCAGGCGACGCCAAACAGGGCAAGCAGGTAAAGGGCGCTGAGCAGCAGCAGTTGACTGAGGTTAAAGCTCATCGGCATCACGGTTGCTCAGCAGCAGGAAGGTCACGACGATCAGGATCAGCCACAGCAGATACGGCCGGTACCAGGCGCCGCCGGGCTGGATCCAGCCGTCCATGATGGCCGGGGAAAACAGGTAGATACCCACCACCAGGAGCAGGACCAGTCGATAGATGTACATGGCGTGGGTGGCTTCGCGGATTAGGTGGTCGGGCCACACGTTATAAGCGATGGGCGCCAGGCTGCAAGCCGCAGGCCGTGAACCGCGCGCCGCTTAACGAACCTGGGCTTCGGCCAGCGTGATCTGGCGGGGGATGCGCGCGGCATTCCAGTGGCCAATACCCCAGGCCAATACCTGCTGCGGCGTGGCCCGCTCCAGCGCCGCTTCGGGCGCCTGACCCAGCGCACGCAAGGCCCGGCACAGCAGCGGCGCGGCCTGTTCGGCCGGTAGCGGCGGCGAGCGGTAGCGCTTGCCCAGCTTGTGCCCGTCGGGCTGGATCAGTAGCGGCACATGCAGATAACGCGGCTGCGGCAGGCCGAGCAGTTCCTGCAGATAGAGCTGGCGTGGTGTGTTGTCCAGCAGGTCGGCGCCGCGCACGATGTCGGTCATGCCCTGAAAGGCGTCGTCCAGCACCACGGCCAACTGATAGGCATACAGGCCGTCGCGGCGCTGGATGATGAAATCGCCCACCTCGCGGCTCAGGTGCTGGCGGAATTCGCCCTGCACCCGGTCATTGAAGCGGTACTCGAGATCGGGCACGCGCAGGCGGATGGCGGCATCCGTACGCGGCAGGCCGGCGTCGCGGCAGGTGCCCGGATAGATCGCCTGACCGTCCAGTTGCTTGCGCGAACAATGGCATGGGTAGGCCAACCCCTGTGCGAGCAGGCGTTCCACCTCCTCGGCATAGGCGTCATGCCGCGCGCTCTGGCGCAGCACCGGACCGTCCCATTCGAAGCCGTAGGTCTCCAGCGTGCGCAGAATCGCGTCCTGGGCGCCGGGTATTTCCCGGGGTGGGTCGAGGTCTTCCATGCGCACCCGCCAGACGCCGGCGACGGCGCGGGCGTCCAGATAGGAGGCCAGGGCGGCGACCAGCGAGCCGAAATGCAGATGGCCGCTGGGCGTCGGGGCGAAGCGCCCGGTGTAGGGAGTGGGTTGTGGCATGGTGGCCTTGCCGGGAACGGTGTCAGGCGTCCTGCAGGGCCGGCGTCGGTATTACTGCCGTTGGCCGGGATCAACCCGGCCCCACAGGTGTTCCATAACGAAACGGGGCGCCTATTGGCGCCCCGTCGAGGTCAGGAACCGATCTGCTTTTCCTTGATCTCCGCCAAGGTCTTGCAGTCGATGCAAAGCGTGGCGGTGGGGCGGGCTTCCAGTCGGCGCAGGCCGATTTCCACGCCGCAGGAGTCGCACCAGCCGTATTCGTTCTCGTCGATCAGCGTCAGCGTCTCGTCGATCTTCTTGATCAGCTTGCGTTCGCGGTCACGGGTGCGCAGTTCCAGGCTGAATTCTTCTTCCTGGCTGGCGCGGTCGGCCGGATCGGGGAAGTTGGCGGCTTCGTCCTGCATGTGGGTCACGGTGCGATCCACTTCCTGCATCAGCTCCAATTTCCAATTGTTGAGGATGTTGGTGAAGTGAGCGCGCATGGCATCGCTCATGTACTCCTCACCCTTGGCCGGCTGGTAGGGCTCGAAGCCACGGTTCAGTTGGCCTTGTTGCTCTTTTGCTTTGGTGGGCATGATGTCCGCCTCTCGCTTTCTCAATTCCCCAGACGTGGGGGAAGTCCTTCCGGTCCGTTGAAAACCGGACCCCCGCGCATTGAAGCGGGCGAAATTACCAGAACGTTCCCGGCGGCGCTACTCCCGGACAGTCGTAACTGCCCGTCCTGCCTGTGGTTCGCTAGAATCGCCGGTTTTCCCCATCCAGCGAACGGAGAGGTTGCATGCTCAGCTCCTTCAGCGCGCGCAGCCGCGCCATTGAACCTTTCCATGTCATGGCCCTGCTGGCGCGCGCCCATGAATTGCAGGCCGCCGGCCATGACGTCATTCACCTGGAGATCGGCGAGCCGGACTTCACCACCGCCGAACCCATCATTACTGCCGGCCAGGCCGCACTGGCCGCCGGGCAGACCCGCTACACCTCGGCCCGCGGCCTGCCGCAACTGCGCGAGGCCCTGGCTGGCTACTACGCCCGGCATTACGGCGTGGACCTGGACCCCGAGCGCATTCTCATCACGCCCGGCGGCTCCGGCGCCCTGCTGCTGGCCAGCAGCCTGCTGGTCGATCCCGGCAAGCACTGGCTGCTGGCCGATCCCGGTTACCCATGCAACCGGCATTTCCTGCGTCTGGTGGAAGGCGCGGCGCAACTGGTGCCGGTCGGCCCACAGACACGTTATCAACTGACCGCGGAACTGGTGGATCGTCACTGGAATGCGGACAGTGTAGGCGCGCTGGTGGCTTCGCCAGCCAATCCGACCGGCACCCTGCTGCATCGCGACGAACTGTCGTCCCTCTCGGGCGCCGTGCGGGCACGCGGCGGTCATCTGGTGGTGGACGAGATCTACCACGGACTGACCTATGGCCTGGATGCGCCCAGCGTGCTGGAGGTGGATGACGACGCCTTCGTGCTCAATAGCTTCTCCAAGTACTTCGGCATGACCGGCTGGCGCCTGGGCTGGCTGGTGGCGCCACAGGTCGCGGTGCCGGAGCTGGAGAAGCTGGCGCAGAATCTCTATATCAGCGCCTCCACCGTGGCCCAGCATGCCGCGCTGGCCTGCTTCGAGCCGGCCACCCTGGAGATCCTCGAAGCACGGCGCGCCGAATTCGCCCGACGCCGCGACTATCTGTTGCCGGCCCTGCGCGAGCTGGGTTTTCACATCGAGGTGGAGCCGGAGGGCGCCTTCTATCTATATGCGGACATCTCGGCATTCGGCGGCGATGCCTACGACCTGTGCCGCCATCTGATCGAAACCGAATTCGTCGCCGTCACTCCCGGTATCGATTTCGGGCGGCACCTGGCCGACCGCCATGTGCGCTTCGCCTACACCCAGAGCCTGCCGCGCCTGGAAGAGGCGGTGGCGCGCATCGCCCGTGGCCTGCGCACCTGGCGGCCCCATGCGCTTTGAGCGTGTGCTGGAAACGGCGCGGCTGCGCCGACGCTACAAGCGCTTCCTGGCCGACGTGGTGACCGAGCAGGGCGAGGAATTGTGCATCCACTGCCCGAACACCGGCTCGATGCTCAACTGCATGCAGCCCGACGGTCGGGTGTGGTTCAGCCGCAGCGACGATCCGAAGCGCAAGCTGCCCGGCACCTGGGAACTGAGCGAAACCCCACATGGCCGGCTGGCCTGCATCAACACTGCGCGGGCCAATCCGCTGGTGGAAGAGGCGCTGCGTGCCGGCGTGATCGTGGAGCTGGCCGGCTTCGACGGCTTGCGCCGCGAGGTGCGCTACGGCCTGGAGAACAGCCGGATCGATTTCTGTCTGGATTTCGCCGGCGAGGCGGCGTACCTGGAGGTGAAAAGCGTCACCCTCGGCTATGCCGATGAGGCGGTGGCCGCCTTCCCGGATGCGCGCACCGAGCGTGGCACCCGGCACTTACGCGAACTGACGGCCCTGGCCCGTGACGGGATTCGCGCCGTGCAGCTGTACTGCGTGAATCTGTCGGGCATCGAGGCGGTGCGCGCCGCCGAGGACATCGACCCGGCCTACGCGGCGGCGCTGCGGGAGGCGAAGCGCGCCGGCGTAGAGGTGCTGGCCTACGGGGCCGAGTTGACGCCGGCGGGCATCAGCCTGGTGCGGCGCCTGCAGGTGCTTTAAGGATCGATCCAGATACCTTGCGGGGTTTCTTCGCAGGGAATCAGGTTCAGTTCCTGGCCCACGCACGGGCCGGACACGCATTCGCCGCTCTCGATGCTGAACAGTGCGCCATGGCTGGCGCACTGGATCAGCGTGCCGCTGTCATCAAGGAAGCGGTCGGCCTGCCACTCCAGCGGGATGCCGCGATGCGGGCAGCGGTTTTCGTAGGCGTACACGCGGCCATCGCGGCGTACCGCCAGCACGCGAACGCCGGACAGGCTGAAGCCACGGCTCTGGCCTTCGGCCAGTTCTTCGGGGGCGCAAAGTCGGATCATGGGAGCCTCTGCTGCTGAGGCCACGCATTATCCGGTCCTGCCGGAAAATGCCAAGCGGGCGGAGGGTTCGACTGGCCGGTGTCCCGGTGGGTCCTTATGCTTTGGGCACTTTTGCGCGCAAGGAGACGACATGCGTTTTGTCCTGCTGGCCCTGCTCGGGCTGCTGACCGGTTGCCAGCATCTGCCGCCACTGCCGCCCGGGCAGGCTGAGGGCGGCATCGTCGATCTGCGCACGGGCGCGCGCCTGACGCCGCAGCAGCTGCTCGGCGAGCTGGCCACGGCGGACCGGGTACTGGTCGGCGAGCGCCACGACAATCCCGATCACCATGCGCTGCAACTGTGGCTGCTGGAGGCCCTGGCGCAGCGTGGCCAGCCGGGCAGCCTGCTGCTGGAGATGCTCAATCCGGATCAGCAGCCGAAGGTGGACCAGGTGCGTGCCCGGATGGCCGGCGCGGACCGCCCCGACGATCTGGCTGAGGCGCTGGCCTGGCAGCCTGGCTGGGATTGGGCCCTGTATGGCGAACTGGTGGAATACGCGCTGGGTCAGCCGTGGCCGCTGCTGGCCGCCAATCTGGATCGCGGAGAAATTCTCGACATCTATCGGCGCCAGCCGCCGCTGGCCGGCGAGCGCAGCGGCGCTCCGGAGGTGCTGGCGGCCATGGATGCACAGATCCGCACCTCGCATTGCGGCATGCTGCCCGAGTCGCAGTTGCCGGCGATGCTGGCGGTGCAGCGCCAGCGTGATCGGCGCATGGCCGAGCGCCTGCTGGCCGCCCCGCAGCCGGCGCTGCTGTTTGCAGGCACCTTCCATGTGCGCCGCGATCTGGGCGTGCCGTTGCACCTTGAGGATCTCGGCGCGCAGGGTACGACCCGGGTGCTGATCCTGGCCGAGGAGGGCGTGGAGGTGAGTGATCGGCAGGCCGACTACGTCTGGTGGACACCCGCCCGTCCGGAAAAGGATCACTGCGCCGAATGGCGCGAGCGGCGCCCTTGAGGCTGCCATTCAGGCAAAAAAAGACCCGGCAGAGCCGGGTCAAAAACCGTGATTAGCCTGATGAGGAGATAGTCTGAAGGAGAAGTTCGGAGACTCGAAACCGCGCCGCGCCGCCGTACACATTCAGCTTATCGGCTGATCTCGCGATCAGTTGAAGCAAATAATAACGATTATCATTTGGCAGTCAAGGCCGGAATGTAAAAAGTCGTTTCGTTACTCTGTCAGCCTCTCGGGATGCGGAGGCACTCCGGTGGGCGGTCGTCGTTCCAGCGCCTGGTTGAGGGCTGTCTTGCGCTCATGCGGCAACTGGCTCCAGGGGATGTCCAGCAGGGCGCCCTCGATGGCGTAGAGCAGTACTCGCGAGGCGCGAAAACCACGGGCCAGCACGGCCCGGTAGGCCGCCACCGAGCCCAGCCGGCGCAGATCTTCGAGATTGTGGATGCCACTGGCGTGCAGCCAGAGCGCGGATGTCTTGCCCAGATTCTTCAGGCGCAGCAGTTCGTCGTTCATCGTGCCTCCTTGCCTCGGCAAGTGTAGCGGCTGGCCCCGCGCGGGAGCCGGCCGCCGGCGAACGGACGATGGCTGCTTCAGAGGCCCGGCAGGCGCTGGCGCAGTTCGGCGAGGGCCTGTTCCAGGCCGTCGCCGTCATGGGTGTTGATCACCCGCTGACGGGCCAGTTCGTCTTCGGCGAGGGGCTCTTGCGACGCCTGCTGCGCATGCATCACTTCCAGCGTGGCGTCGGAGGGATCGCCGCCGTCGCGCAGGCGCTGGGCCAGGCGCTGCTCCAGCACGCCTTCGGGCGCCTGGCAATCGAGCAGCAGGAAGGGCACGCCATGGTCCTCGGCGACCCGTCGGGCGCCATCGCGCTGGTCGCGCTTGAGGAAGGCGGCATCGAGCACCGCCGGATAGCCGGCGCGCAGCGCCAGGCTGGCCAGTTCATTCAGACGCTGGTAGGTGGCCTGGCTGGCGCTGGCCTGGTAGATCCCGGCGGACAGCTGGCCCTGCTGCTCGGCGGGCTGGGTGCCGAACAGGCGTTTACGCTCCACGTCCGAACGCAGCCGGACGGCGCCCAGTTCCTCCACCAGTCGCAGCGAGACATGGCTCTTGCCGACGCCGGCCACGCCGTGGGTGATGGCCATGAAGCGCGAGGGAATCGCGCTGTACTGTTCGGCCAGATTGGCGTAGCGGCGATACTCGGCCAGGGCGGTGGCCCTGCAGGTGACATCTGGTTCGTGGCTCAGACTGAGCAGGTTGATCTTGGCGCGCACCAGGGCGCGGTACGCCTTGTAGAAGTTCAGCAGTTCCAGGGCGGTGTAGTCGCCGGTGAGCTCCAGCCAGCGGTTCACGAAGCGCCGGGCCAGTTCCTTGAGGCCGCGCGACTCCAGGTCCATGGTCAGGAAGGCCGAGTCGGCGACAACGTCGGTCAGGCGGAACGGCTCGTTGAACTCGATGCAGTCGAACAGCATGACTTCGCCATCCAGCAGGGTGACGTTGCCCAGATGGATGTCGCCGTGGCATTCGCGAATGAAACCGTCGGTCTTGCGCGCCGCCAGCAGCGGATGCAGGCGCTGGTAGGTGCTTTGCGCCCAGTGTTCGAGAGTGTCCAGCTGGGCCAGGTCGGCCGCCTCGGTGAGCAGCGGGCGGATCTGGTCGAAGTTCTGCTGCACCGGCGCCATCACCGCCTCGGGCGTGCCCAGGGCATGCTCGACCGGCACACGCGGCGCCTGGAGATGGAAGCGCGCGATCAGATCGGCCAGAGCGTCGATATGCTCGTCGCGCAGTTCGCCACGGGACTGCAGTTCCGCCAGCAGCTGGCTTTGCGGGAACTGGCGCATCTTCAGCGCGTACTCGATGACCGGGGCGTCGTCGCCGAAGCGCGGGGCCTGTTCGCTGCCGCAGATGGGCAGCACCTCGCGGTACAGCGAGGGCGCCAGGCGCTGGTTGAGGCGCAGCTCCTCGTTGCAAAAGTGCTGGCGGCTGGCCAGGTCGGTGAAATCGAGAAAGCCGAAATTGACCGGTTTCTTGACCTTGTAGGCGTAGGGGCCGGTGAGCAAAACCCAGGAAATATGAGTTTCGATGACCTGAAAACCTTCCACGGGGTGGGGGTAGAGGGCCGGATTCTGCAGGGCGGCAATCAGAGCTTGGCTCACGGGGCAGTCCTTACGTCTCGTCAGGAAAAGGCGCCATTATGGCGGCTGCGTTGGGCAGCGGGGAAACTCTGCGACCTTTTTCTACGTCAGAGCACGTTCATTCCGCGCTCAGCGGGCCCGTTCATCCCTTTCCATTTTGTGAACGACTTACCCACAGGCACCGCCCGGTGGTCGTCGGCGCGTTGTGGATAAAGTGCGTATAATCCGCCGCCATGAAGCATTCCCCTACTCCCCGTTCCCGTGGCAAGAAACCCGCCAAGCCCCGCCGTAGCTGGCTTGGCTGGGTGATCAAGCTGGGCCTGGTCGGCCTGGTGATCCTGGGCGGTTTCGCCATCTACCTCGATGCCGTCGTGCAGGAAAAATTCTCCGGCAAGCGCTGGACCGTGCCGGCCAAGGTCTACGCGCGACCGCTGGAGGTGTTCGGCGGACTCAAGCTGAGCCAGGCGGATTTTCTGCGCGAGCTGGAAGCGCTTGGCTATCGACGCGAGTCGAGCGTGGCCGGGCCGGGCGCCTTCGCCGTGACCGGCGGTGCCGTGGAGTTGCAGACCCGTGGCTTCCAGTTCTACGAGGGCGCCGAATCGCCCCAGCATATTCGCGTGCGCTTCGCCGATGGCCGGGTGGCCAGTATGGGTCGTCCCGGCGGCGGCGAGCTGGCCGTGGTGCGCCTGGAGCCGCTGCTGATCGGCGGCATTTATCCGGCTCACCAGGAAGACCGCATTCTGATCAAGATCGACGAGGTGCCGCCGCTGCTGGTCGATGCGCTGGTCGCCGTCGAGGACCGCGAGTACTTCAATCATTTCGGCGTGTCGCCCAAGTCGATTGCCCGGGCCATGTGGGTGAATGTCAGTGCCGGCGGGCTGCGCCAGGGCGGCAGTACCCTGACCCAGCAGCTGGTGAAGAACTTCTTCCTGACCAATGAACGCACCCTCAGCCGCAAGGCGATGGAGGCGTCGATGGCCCTGCTGCTGGAGCTGCATTACGACAAGTGGGAAATCCTCGAGGCCTACTTCAACGAAGTGTTCCTTGGTCAGGACGGACAGCGCGCCATCCACGGCTTCGGTCTGGCCAGCCAATACTACTTCGGTCAGCCGCTGGCCGAACTGAAGGCCCATCAGGTGGCGCTGCTGGTCGGCATGGTCAAGGGCCCGACCTATTACAACCCGCGTCGCCAGCCCGAGCGGGCCTTGGCGCGCCGCAATCTGGTGCTCGACCTGATGGTCGAGCAGGGTCATCTGGACGTCGCCCAGGCGGCCCAGGCCAAGCAGCAGCCGCTGGGCGTCACGCTGCGCGGGCGCCTGGCCGACACGTCCTTCCCGGGCTTCCTCGATCTGGTCAAGCGTCAGCTGCGCGAGGATTACCAGGAGCAGGACCTCACCGAGGAAGGGCTGCGCATCTTCACCAGTTTCGATCCGCTGCTGCAGCTCAAGGCCGAGGAGGCGCTGGCGGAAACCCTGCAGCGCCTGGACAATCGCAAGGGCGTCGACGAGGTCGAGGCGGCCATGGTGGTCGCCAATCCGGAAACCGGCGAGTTGCAGGCGCTGATCGGTGGCCGTCAGCCGCGCTTCGCCGGCTACAATCGGGCGCTGGATGCGGTGCGTCCGATCGGCTCGCTGGTCAAGCCAGCGGTCTACCTGGCCGCACTGGAGCGGCCCAGTCAGTACACCCTGACCTCGCTGATCGAGGACGAGCCGTTCTCGGTGACCGCGCGTGATGGCCAGGTCTGGCAACCGCAGAATTACGATCAGAAGGCCCACGGCACGGTGTATCTCTATCAGGGCCTGGCCAATTCCTACAACCTGTCCACCGCCCGGCTCGGCCTCGACCTGGGCGTGGAGAACGTACTGCGCACCTTGCAGCGCCTCGGGGTCTCGCGGCAGTGGCCGGCCTATCCGTCGATGCTGCTGGGCGCAGGCGCGCTGACGCCCATGGAAGTGACCGGCATGTACCAGACGCTGGCCAACGGCGGTTTCAACACGCCGCTGCGGGCGATCCGCAGCGTGCTCGATGGCGAAGGCGAGCCGCTCAAGCGTTATCCGTTCGAGATCCAGCAACGTTTTGATCCCGGCGCGATCTATCTGATTCAGAACGCGATGCAGCGGGTCATGCGCGAGGGGACCGGTCGTTCCGTTTACAACCAGTTGCCGGTGTCCCTGGCCCTGGCCGGCAAGACCGGCACCAGCAACGATTCGCGGGACAGCTGGTTCGCCGGCTTCAGCCAGGATCTGCTGGCCGTGGTCTGGATGGGGCGCGACGACAACGGCCCCACGCCGCTGACCGGCGCCAGTGGCGGCCTGCAGATCTGGACCCGTTTCATGGCCAAGGCGGATCCCATGCCGCTGGAGATGCCGGTGCCGGACAATGTCGTACTGGCCTGGGTGAACGCGCATACCGGCGAGGGCTCCGCGGAGCATTGCCCGGGTGCCGTGCAGATGCCCTATATCCGCGGCAGCGAGCCGTTGCCGGGCGTCTCCTGCGGTATCCCGCCGGCCGAGTCGGTGATGGATTGGGTGCGCGGCTGGCTGAACTGATGACAGAGGTGTGCTTGTGAACAGATGGCTTGTCGCCGTGGCAGTCCCGCTCGTGCTGGGTGGCTGTGCGAGCAATCCGCGCAACGTGGTTCCGGTGCAGGAAAATGGCGCCTCGATCTACCAGGAGCAGGAATGGATGGGCGGGGAGCTCCTCGGCCGGCAGCCGGCGTCCCGCTCGCCCGCTGCGGCCCCGGCGCAGCCCGAGGATGATGCCGGCGTGGTGGTGATGGTGCCGCAGGATACCGGTTCGGCGCCGGTGCAGAGCGTGCCGGACGCCATCGCGTTTCCCGGGGCGACGACCGGCCAGCCGCCGGCCATCAGTGGCTCGGCGCCGGTGATTAC
>DATJDB010000171.1:0-8674 GCA_035497635.1 Pseudomonas sp.
TGAGGCGTTCATGCGCGCCGAGGACCCGGGTGCCGAACTCAAGCGCCTGTTCTTTCCCGCCCGCTAAACATCCACCCATAAAAAACCGGCCCTGAGGCCGGTTTTTTATGGGTGGGTTTCAGCGCGTGCCGAACACCACCATGGTTTTGCCTTTCACGTTGACCAGGCCCTGTTCCTCCAGGGACTTGAGCACGCGACCGACCATCTCGCGGGAGCAGCCGACGATGCGGCCAATTTCCTGGCGGGTGATCTTGATCTGCATGCCATCCGGGTGAGTCATGGCGTCGGGCTGCTTGCACAGATCGAGCAGGGCGCGCGCGACGCGACCGGTGACATCGAGGAACGCCAGGTCACCGACCTTGCGGGTGGTGTTGCGCAGACGCTCGGCCATCTGGCTGCCGAGGGCGAACAGGATGTCCGGATCCTGCTGGATCAGTTCGCGGAACTTGGCATAGCTCAGTTCGGCCACTTCGCACTCGGTCTTGGCACGTACCCAGGCGCTGCGTGGCTGTTCCGAGCCTTCCTTTTCAAACAGGCCCATCTCGCCGAAGAAATCCCCGGTATTGAGATAGGCGATGATCATCTCGCGCCCGTCATCGTCCTCGATGAGGATGGTGACAGAGCCCTTGATGATGAAAAACAGCGTTTCACAACGATCACCGGCATAGATGATCGTGCTTTTCGCGGTGTAGCGACGACGGTGGCAATGTACGAGAAGTTTGTCGAGATGCTTGTTCTTGGAAGCGAGACTACTGATAGCGACCATGCCCTGAATCCCCAATACGTGGTACGTCCTGTGGAACGTATTTTGTTTTAGTTATGCCCGGCGAGTGTGCCACTTTAGTAGTGGCAACTTAACAGTCGATTTCACGCGATGTTAAACCTTCGTGAAGGGAATCACACGCCGGGAGTGCCTGGGTCACATTGCGTTGGCCGAAGAGGCCACGTGCGCTGTGCTAAGCTGCGCGCCTTTTCAGTGGGACGAGCGGGACGAATGAAAGCACGCATCCAGTGGGCCGGTGAGGCCATGTTCCTCGGCGAATCGGGCAGTGGTCATGTAGTAGTAATGGACGGTCCGCCGGAAAGTGGCGGTCGCAACCTAGGCGTGCGACCCATGGAAATGCTGCTGCTGGGCCTGGGGGGCTGCTCCAGCTTCGATGTGGTAAGCATTCTGAAGAAATCCCGCCAGGCGGTGGAAAGCTGCGAGGCATTCCTCGATGCGGAACGCGCCGGGGAAGACCCGAAGGTATTTACCCGCATTCACCTGCGCTTCGTGGTCAAGGGTCGCGGCCTGAAGGAGCCGCAGGTCAAGCGCGCGGTGGAGCTGTCGGCCGAGAAATACTGCTCGGCGTCCATCATGCTCGGCCGGGCGGGTGTGGACATCAGCCACAGCTACGAGATCGTCGAGCTGGGCTGAGCCCCTGACACGCACGAAAAAGGCGCCTTCGGGCGCCTTTTTCGTGGCCGGCACATTCAGATGCGATAGGTGCTCTTGGTCATCACCTTGGCCATCAGCGACATGCCGAACTTCACCGGACGGGGAAAGCGGTAGCCGCCGGCGGCCAGCGCATTACTGGAGTGCAACTGCTCGTCGACGCGCATCTGTTCGAGAATGGCGCGGCTCTTGGCGTCCTCGCGGGGAATCTGCGCCAGGTGCTCGTCGAGGTGCTTGACGACCTGGTCCTCGGTGGCCGCGACGAAGCCCAGGCTGACCTTGTCGCTGATCAGCCCGGCGGTGGCGCCGATGCTGAACGACAGGCCATAGAACAGTGGGTTGAGCAGGCTGGTGCGGCTGCCCAGCTCACGCACGCGCTGTTCACACCAGGCCAGGTGATCGATCTCTTCATCGGCGGCCCGCTCCATGCCCTCACGGATATGCGGCAGCTTGGCGGTCAGCGCCTGGCCCTGGTAGAGCGCCTGGGCGCACACCTCACCGGTGTGGTTGATGCGCATCAGCCTGGCAATGTGGCGTTTGCTCTGCTCGTCCAGGCTGGCTTCTTCTTCGACCACGGCCGGAGAGGGGCGTGTGGACGGCCCGCTGAAGGGCAGCAGGGTGCGCAGCACGGTGTCGACCTGCTGCAGCAGGCGATCTGCGGGGGAATAGTGACGTTCGCTGGCCATGGGGGTCTCCGGGTCGACTGGCGGCAGAGTGTACTGCATCGCGGCGGTGCAGATTTGATTCGCATCAGCCCTGGGGCGAGAGGTTAACCGGGCGGCCAGTACAGCGGGCGCTGGCCAAGCACGTGCAGGTGCAGGTGAAAGACCGTCTGCCCGGCGAGGGCGTCGCAGTTGATCACCACGCGAAAGCCCTTGTCGCAGCCCAATTGCAGGGCCAGCTGCTGGGCGGTGTGGAGGAGGTGACCGACCAGCGGCTTGTCGGTCTGCTCATCCAGGTCATGCAGCGTGGCGATGTGCTTCTTCGGGATCACCAGAAAATGCACGGGTGCCTGCGGGTTCGTGTCGTGAAAGGCAATCCCCAGGTCGTCTTCATGCAGCCTGTTTGCCGGGATCTCGCCGGTGGCGATCTTGCAGAAGAGGCATTCCACGGTGGGCTCCGGACGGACGGGAACCCACAGTGTAGTGAGGGCGGCGCAGCGCCGCCCGCGCCGTCAGTCCGCTCAGAACGGCTTGACCACCGCGAGGATGACGATGGCCAGCAGGAACAGCACCGGCACCTCGTTGAACCAGCGGAAGTACACGTGGCTATGCGGAGTTTCGCCCCGGGCGAAGCGCTTGAGCTGGGCGCCGCACATGTGGTGGTAGCCGATCAGCAGCACCACCAAGGTCAGTTTGGCGTGCATCCAGCCGCCGCTGGCGAACACGCCCGGGTTGAGCCAGAGCATGGTGAGGCCGAGGATTACGGTGGCGAGCAAGGAGGGCAGCATGATGCCGCGATACAGCTTGCGCTCCATGATGCAGAAGCGATCACGGCTGGCCTGGTCCTCGCTCATGGCGTGGTAGACGAACAGGCGCGGCAGGTAGAAGAGACCGGCGAACCAGCAGACCATGGCGATGATGTGCAGGGCCTTGAGCCATAAATAAAGCATCGAGCGGCGTCCTTAATGTTTTCGACGAGGCTGCCGATAGTAGTGACAAACCGTATGGGCGTCATCTCAGTGGTTGGCCGTGACACGTGGCGGCCTTATCATCGGCGGCCTTTGTTATGGCTCGACTGAGGGGCGTGAAATGATCAGAGTCGGAATTGTTGGCGGCACCGGGTATACCGGGGTCGAACTGCTGCGGCTGCTGGCCCAGCATCCGCAGGTTGAGGTGGCGGTGATCACCTCGCGCTCCGAAGCCGGCGTCAGGGTGGTGGATATGTATCCCAACCTGCGCGGCCACTACGACAATCTGGCCTTCAGTGTGCCGGATAGCGCCACTCTGGGCGCCTGCGATGCGGTGTTCTTCGCAACGCCGCACGGCGTGGCGCATGCGCTGGCGGGCGAACTGCTGGCCGCCGGTACCCGGGTCATTGACCTGTCCGCCGACTTTCGCCTGGAGGATGTCGAGGAATGGGCCGCTTGGTATGGCCAGCCCCATGGCGCGCCTGAACTGCTCGGCGAAGCCGTCTATGGCCTGCCGGAAGTCAATCGTGAACAGATCCGCAATGCGCGGCTGATCGCCGTGCCGGGATGCTATCCGACCGCGAGCCAGCTGGGCCTGCTGCCGTTGCTGGAAGCCGGCCTGGCCGATCCGGCGACGCTGATCGCCGACTGTAAGTCGGGCGTCAGCGGCGCCGGTCGCGGTGCCAAGGTGGGCTCGCTGTTCTGCGAAGCGGGCGAAAGCATGATGGCCTACTCCGTCAAGGGCCACCGTCATCTGCCGGAGATCCGCCAGGGCCTGCGCCGTGCGGCCGGTGGTGACGTCGGGCTGACCTTCGTTCCGCACCTGACACCGATGATCCGCGGCATTCACGCCACCCTGTACGCCCGGGTGGCCGATCGTTCCGTCGACCTGCAGGCGCTCTACGAAAAGCGATACGCCAACGAGCCCTTCGTGGATGTGATGCCGGCCGGCAGCCATCCGGAAACCCGCAGCGTGCGCGGCGCCAACGTCTGCCGCCTGGCCGTGCACCGGCCGCAACAGGGTGATCTGGTGGTGGTGCTGTCGGTGATCGACAACCTGGTCAAGGGTGCCTCCGGGCAGGCCGTGCAGAACCTGAACATCATGTTCGGGCTGGACGAGCGCCTGGGCCTCGGTCATGCGGGGATGTTGCCCTGATGATGTGGGAAGTCAAAACGCTGGACCCCCGTCATCAGCGCCGCAAGAAAATTCTGCTGGCGCTGGTGCTGCTTTCCCTTCCGCTGCTGGTGCTGGGTGCCTACTGGAAGGGCGGTGAGGACAGCCGTGAGCGTGTTCGCGAGCTGGAACGTATCGAAGAGCATTACGAGCAGCTCAGCCGCGAACTGTCGCAGTCACAGCAGATGCAGGCTGTACTTTCCAGTGGCGAGCGACTGGGTCGCCAGGCCAATGAGCAGAGCCGGCAGACTATCAAGCTGCTGGAAGAGCAGATCTACAAGCTGCAGCAGGACCTGGCCTTCTACAAGGGCGTGCTGGCGCCGGCCAGTCGCCGCGAGGGGCTGCGTATCCGCTCCTTCGAGCTGCAGACCACCGACGATCCGCTGTTGTACCGCTACAAGCTGCTGTTGAGCCGTGTGGGCACGGACGACAAGCCGCTGGAAGGGCAGGTGCGCATCAGTGTGGTCGGTGAGCGGCAGGGTGCGGAAGTCGAGCTGGACCTCGCCGAGCTCTCCCAGGCGTGGACGAGCACCACTTCCTTCGCCTTCCGTCATCTGCAGGCATTCCCGGAGGGCGCGCGCTACGCCGACCTGCGACTTCCGGAGGATTTCACCCCCAGTCAGGTCAAGGTGCGCGCCGATATCAAGGGCCAGCGCCAGCCACTGGAACGTACTTACAACTGGAATGAAGAGAAAAAATAATGGCCATGTGGAGCAATAGCAAACCGAGCAAGCCGGCATCGTCCGATCTGCAGCGTTACAGTGGCAAGACCAGCATCATCGCCGCTGGAGCGCTGCTGGTGGGTGATCTGCGCGTCAAGGGCGCAGTGCAGCTGGATGGCCGCCTGCAGGGCAACCTGATTGCCGAGGAAGGCCTGGTGCGGGTCAGCACCGGCGGTCTGGTCGAAGGCGAGATCCATGCGCAGCACATCATCCTGGATGGCGAGGTGACCGGTGATGTCCACGCCTCCGACCATGTCGAGTTGGGTGCTGGCGCCCGTCTGCGCGGCAATCTCTATTACGGACTGATGGAGATGGCCATGGGTGCGCAGGTCGAGGGTCGCCTGTATGCCATTCGCGAAGGTGATGCGCCGCTCGAGCTGCCGGCACCTGCGGAAGTCGTCGCTGAATAATTGACTGGTTTACTCGGGTAAGCGGATAATGCCGGCCACGTTGTTTGGCTTGATGCCGGGAGATTTCCAGCATGAGTGTTGAAACCTTCACCCCCAGTCCGCTGATTTTCACCCAGGGAGCGGCGCATAAGGTGAAGAGCCTGGTCGAGGAAGAAGGCAATTCGCGTCTGAAGTTGCGGGTGTTCGTGACCGGAGGGGGCTGTTCCGGCTTTCAGTACGGTTTCACGTTCGATGAAGATATCGCCGATGACGATACTGTGATCGAGCGGGAAGGGGTCAGCCTGGTGGTCGATCCGATGAGCTTTCAGTACCTTGCGGGTGCCGAAGTGGACTACCTGGAAGGCCTCGAAGGTTCGCGATTCGTCATCAACAATCCGAACGCGAGCACCACCTGTGGATGCGGACAGTCCTTCTCCATCTGAAGCGGACCGTCAGTTGAAAACGCCGTGCCCTTGGGCACGGCGTTTTTGTTTGCCGCTCAGGCCGGGTAGATCGCGCCCAGGACGCGCAGGCCGCGCGCGCCGGTCACGCTGGGCCGATTGGCGGGGATCTGTTCGAGACAGCAGTGGGCCAGCCAGGCGAAGGCCATGGCTTCCATCCAGTCGGCGGGCACGCCGTGCTGATCGGTGATGCACACCTCCAGCGAAGGCAGCAGTTCGGCCAAGCGCTGGAGCAGCGCCTGGTTATGGGCGCCGCCTCCACACACGAGCAATTCCCGCGTATCAGGCTGGCGCTGCAGCAGCGCGTCGGCAATGCTGCAGGCGGTCAGCTCCAGCAGGGTGCGCTGGACGTCGGCATCGGGCAGGGAGGGGTGATTCGTTAGCTTCGTCTGCAGCCAGGCCAGGTTGAACAGCTCGCGACCGGTGCTCTTGGGGCCGATCTGAGTGAAAAAGGGTTCGTCGAGCAGGCACTGCAGGAACACCGTGTCCAGTCGGCCCGAGCCGGCCCAGTCACCATTTCGATCGAAGGGTTCGCCTCTTCGGGCCTGAATCCAGGCATCCAACAGCACATTGCCCGGGCCGCAATCGAAGCCGGTGACAGGCTGTCCGGGAGACAGCAGCGTCAGGTTGCTGAAGCCGCCGACATTCAGGATTGCGCGCGGCGTGAGATCGCTGGCGAACAGGGCTTCGTGAAACGCCGGAACGAGGGGCGCACCCTGTCCGCCGGCAGCGACGTCGCGGCGGCGGAAATCGGCCACCACGCTGATGCCAGTCAGCTCGGCCAGTAGGGCGGGGTTGCCGATCTGCACGGTGAAGCCTCGGGCAGGTTCGTGGCGGACGGTTTGTCCGTGACTGCCAATGGCGCAGATCTGGGCGGCTTGCAGGTTCTGCTGATCGAGCAGCACGGCAACACCCTGCGCGGCGAGGGTCGCCCAGCGATGCTCGGCCAAAGCGGCACGGGCCAGTTCGTCATCGCCGGTGCTGCACAGCGACAGCAGTTCCCGGTGAAGATCGGCTGGCATGGGTATGAAGTGGTGGGCCAGCAGTCGCGTGTGGTCGCGCTGTTCGATCAGCGCAATGTCCAGACCATCCAGGCTGGTTCCGGACATCACACCGAGATACAGGCTCATGCTCAGTCCTTGCGGGCCAGCAGGACTGAACGCTCCTGATTCAACTGAGCCATCAACGGGGCGCTGTGTTGGAGAAAACGCTGCTTCTCCTTGCCGCCGAGCGGATCGGCGATCAGCTGCTTCTGGCTCAGCGGATCGACGTGGGTGCCATTGACCTGGAATTCGTAATGCAGGTGCGGTCCGGTGGAAAGCCCAGTGGTGCCGATGTAGCCGATGATCTGTCCCTGCTTCACGGTCGAGCCGCGGCGGACATTCTTGGCGAAGCCCTGCATGTGGGCGTAGAGGGTCCGGTAGCGCGAACCATGCTGGATCACCACGGTGTTGCCGTAGCCACCCTTGGTGCCGGCCAGAATGACCTTGCCATCGCCCGCCGCTTTGATGGGTGTGCCGCGCGGTGCGGCGTAGTCCACGCCTTTATGGGCGCGGATCTTGTTCAGGATGGGATGCTTGCGACCTTTGGAAAAGCGCGAGCTGATCCGGGCGAAGTCGACGGGGGTGCGGATGAAGGCCTTGCGTACATTGTTGCCATTGGCGGTGTAGTAGCCATTTTCACCCTTGCTAGTGGTGTAGCGAACCGCCGTGTAGGTGGTGCCGCGATTGACGAAGCGGGCAGCCAGGATTGCGCCACTGCCGACGATCTGCCCGTTCAGGGTCTTCTGCTCATAGAGCACGTCGAATTCGTCGCCTTCACGGATGTCCATGGCGAAGTCAATGTCGTAGCCAAACACGTTGGCCAGATCCATGATCAGACTGTGGCTCAGGCCGGCCTGATTGGCGGCATCGAACAGCGAGCTGGTGATGGTTGCGTGGGCATAGGCCTGGCCCTTTTCCGGGTCGGCCAGTAGACGCTCGAACTGATAGCCGGCGTCGGTTTTCTGGATCTGGATGGTTTCCAGCAGGGAAAGCGGCGAACTCAAGCGCTCCAGTTGGCCATCCGGCGAAAAATGAAAATCGAGTTCCTGACCTTCCCGAAGACGGCCCAATTGTCGGGCTTCCTTGCTGCTGCTCAGCATTTCATGCAGCAAGCCGGCGGATAGGCCCACCTGGTTGAATATGGTGGAGAGCGTATCGCCGCGACTTACCGTGACGCGCATCTGCCAAGGTACTTCCGGATCGGTCGAGCTGTCATTGCCGGCAATCTGGGCGAAGGGATCTTCCTGAGGTTCCACGAGTTCCAGGGACGACGTCGGAGTCACAGGTTCCTGCAGGAACGAGTCATGGGCGAGCTCCAGCTCCTGGCTCAGATAGGTTTTCTTGGCTTCCACCTCGCGGGAGGGAAAGACCAGCAGAGCCAGGCTGAGGAGGGCGGCGATTCCGCTGGCGGCCAGCAAATGGCCTTTCGGGTACAGCGGGTGACGAGAATTGAGTGGCTGCATAATGAGATGAAGAAATTCTTACCAAAATGACTGAGGAAAATATAAGCAAAAAAAAGCGCGGGCAACCTTGACCTAGGCCGGCGAGACGTGTGGTAGCTGCAAGGTCCGCCGGAAAATTCTTTTTTTAGCGCCGATCTTGTATCTTTGCCGGCTTTCGAACTCTAGGTGCCGAGGGGTCTATGAAGTCTGTGGAAGAGCAGTTGGCGCTGATCAAGCGCGGGGCTGATGAGATTCTGGTGGAGTCCGAGCTGGTAAACAAGCTCCGGCGTGGTAAGCCGCTGCGCGTGAAGGCCGGTTTTGACCCAACCGCTCCCGATCTTCATCTGGGGCACACAGTACTGATCAACAAGCTCCGTC
>DATJDB010000172.1:0-8996 GCA_035497635.1 Pseudomonas sp.
CCGAACCGACGGCGCGGCCCAGCCAGTAGGCGGTTTCGGCGTTCAGGGTCTGGCCGACGATGCCGCGTACGTCATAGGCGCGGAAGATGCTGGCGGGGAGATTAGGCGTTTGCATGTGAGTTCCCTTCAATGGCTGCCCGAATGGCCGAAACCACCCGCGCCGCGTTCACTGTTATCGAATTCGTCGACCAGCTCGAAGTGCGCCTGCACCACCGGCACCAGCACCAGCTGGGCCAGGCGCTCGCCGACCTTGAGGGTGAAGGTGTCGTTGCCACGGTTCCAGCAGGAGACCATCAGCTCGCCCTGGTAGTCGGAATCGATCAGGCCGACCAGGTTGCCCAGCACGATGCCGTGCTTATGGCCCAGGCCCGAGCGCGGCAGGATCAAGGCGGCCAGACCAGGATCGGCGATGTGGATGGCGAGGCCGGTAGGAATCAGCACGGTCTGGCCGGGTTCCAGGCTCAAGTCATCCTTGAGCATGGCGCGCAGGTCGAGGCCGGCGGAACCGGGCGTGGCGTAGCTGGGCAGCGGAAAGTCGCTGCCCAGGCGGGGATCGAGAATCTTGGCTTGCAGGGCGTGCATGGGTGGTCTCAGCGGGCTTGGTAGCGGTCGGCGATGAAGGCGATCAGCTGGCGGGCGATCTTGCCCTTGCTGGTCTGAGCGAAGGAAGACTGGCGCAGTTTCCGATCGATCACGGTGATGGCGTTTTCTTCGCTGTTGAAGCCGATGCTCGGGTTGGCGACGTCATTGGCGACGATCAGGTCGAGGTTCTTGGCCTTGAGCTTGCCGGAGGCGTACTCCAGCAGGTTCTCGGTCTCGGCGGCAAAACCGACGCTGAACGGACGATCCGCACACCCGGCCAGGGTGGCCAAGATGTCCGGGTTGCGCACCATCTGCAGATACAGGCCGTCGCCGCTGTTGGGGTCTTTCTTCAGTTTGTGCGCGGCCACCACTTCGGGGCGGTAGTCGGCCACGGCAGCGGCGGCGATCAGGATGTCGGCCGGCATGCTCGCCTCGCAGGCGGCGAGCATGTCGCGGGCGCTGACCACGTCGATGCGCTGCACGCGGTCCGGCGTGGGCAGAAACACCGGGCCGCTGACCAGCGTCACCTGGGCGCCGGCTTCCACCGCCGCCTCGGCGAGGGCGAAGCCCATCTTTCCGGAGCTGTGATTGGTGATGTAGCGCACCGGGTCGATGTTTTCCTGGGTCGGACCGGCGGTGATCAGCAGGCGCACGCCATCCAGCACGTTGCGCTGGAAGCAGTCGGCGCTCAGGCGCGCCAGTTCGTCGGGTTCGAGCATGCGGCCCAGGCCGATGTCGCCACAGGCCTGGCTGCCGGCGCCGGGGCCGAACAGGCGAATGCCGCGCCGGGTCAGGGCGTCGGCGTTGGCCTGGGTGGCCGGGTCGCGCCACATGGCCTGGTTCATGGCCGGCGCCAGTGCCACCTGGGCGTCGGTGGCCAGCACCAGGGTGGTCAGCAGGTCGTTGGCGATGCCCTGGGTCAGGCGCGCCATCAGGTCGGCAGTCGCTGGAGCGATCAGTACCAGATCGGCCCAGCGCGCCAGCTCGATGTGGCCCATCGCCGCTTCGGCGGCGGCATCGAGCAGATCCAGATGCACCGGATGCCCGGACAGGGCCTGCAAGGTCAGCGGCGTGATGAACTCACGTCCGCCCTGGGTCATCACCACGCGAACTTCGGCGCCCTGATCACGCAGCCGGCGTACCAGCTCGGCACTCTTGTAGGCGGCGATGCCGCCACCCACGCCCAGGACAATGCGTTTCCGATACAACCGCTGCATAGCCAGCCTTTATAAAAAGGAAAAGGAAGAAAACAGGCGCGGCGCCGGGCCCGGCACCGCGCACGCGGTGGGCTACGATAGCACAGCCCCCACGGGGCTTCGGAGCGGTTTGGCAGACGTTCTTTTCAAGCGGGAAACGGATTCCCCAGACGAGACATAAGGAGATGTCATGAGCATTCGCGACTGGCCGGTGGCCGAGCGGCCCCGGGAAAAACTGCTGGAGCAGGGAGCGGCGGTGCTGTCGGATGCCGAGCTGCTGGCGATCTTTCTGCGCACCGGCGTGGCCGGTTGCAGCGCAGTGGATCTGGCGCGCCAGCTGCTGAACGATTTCGGCAGCCTGCGTGCCCTGCTGGAGGCCGACCGGGTCGGTTTCAGCGCCCGGCCGGGCCTGGGTCCGGCCAAGTACGCACAATTGCAGGCGGTGCTGGAAATGGCCCGCCGTCATCTGGCCGAACGGCTGCGACGCGACTCGGTGCTGGAAAGTCCACAGGCGGTACGCGACTACCTCAAGGCGCAGCTGCGCCACGAGCAGCACGAGGTGTTCGGCTGCCTGTTCCTTGACTCCAAGCATCGGGTGTTGGCATACGAGGCGCTGTTTCGTGGCACCATCGACGGCGCCAGCGTGTATCCTCGGCAGGTGGTCAAGCGCGCCCTGGCGCATAATGCGGCGGCGCTGATCCTCACGCACAACCATCCGTCGGGTGTAGCCGAGCCGAGTCAGGCCGACCGCGTGCTGACCGAACGCCTCAAGGACGCGCTTGCGCTGGTGGATATCCGGATACTGGATCACTTCATCGTCGGCGACGGCGAGCCGCTTTCGATGGCCGAGCGGGGCTGGATGTGAGGATTCACAGTGTGTGACGCGCCATGGCTTTTCTTGCGAGCCATGGGACCTTCTGGTATAAAGCAGCGCTCTTTTCTGGGGGCCCGGTTCCTGCTCGCGCAGTGGCCGCCGAACGACCCCGGCGAATCCGGCGCACCGCGCGTCAAAAGAAGCAGAGATCAAGCGGCCAACCCATGCCGGGTTGGGCATGTGGTTTATAGAGGGCTGAGGCATGTCGAGAGTCTGTCAAGTTACCGGTAAGGGTCCGGTAACCGGGAACAACATTTCCCACGCAAACAACAAAACCCGTCGTCGTTTCCTGCCGAACCTGCAGCATCACCGTTTCTGGGTCGAATCCGAGAAGCGTTTCGTGCGTCTGCGTGTTTCTGCCAAGGGCATGCGCATCATCGACAAGCGCGGCATCGACGTAGTTCTGTCTGAACTGCGCGCTCGCGGCGAAAAGGTTTAAGGAGACTGTCATGCGTGAACTGATCCGTTTGGTGTCCAGCGCCGGTACCGGCCACTTCTACACCACCGACAAGAACAAGCGCACCACGCCCGACAAGATCGAAATCAAGAAATTCGATCCGGTTGTGCGCAAGCACGTGATGTACAAGGAAGCCAAGATCAAGTAATTGGTCCGCTTTCGCTGAAAGAGCCCGCTTCGGCGGGCTTTTTCATGCCTGGGATTCGGGGATTGAGAGGGAAAATCCGGGTTGCTCATGTGCAGGCTGTGTGGAAACTCCCGCTCAATTCCAAGGTTCGCGTTACTACGCGAAATGTGCGGAACTTTTCCGGTTTGGCCTGCCTGGAATTCACGACAACGCGCGGCATTTCCGAAATCGCTTTCACACAGCCTGATGTGGGGCCGGGTTCATCCCGGCCAGCGAGGCAGCGGCCCTCACCTGAGGCGTCAGACCTCCAACCCCGTCGGCCGGGACAAACCCGGCCCCACACGGCCCCCAACCCGCCGGCACGGCGGACAAACCCGCATCGGCGGTCAACGCAGTTGGCCGCCGATGGGGCCGCTCAGCCCGCCAACACCGAACGCAGCGCCACCAGCTTGCTGCGATCCAGCTCCGCCAGCCGGGGCGTACCCACCAATCCGAGCACGCGTCGCAGCTCCTGCTCCAGCAGATTCAGCGCATGGGCCGCGCCGGCCTGGCCACCGGCCGCCACGCCGAACAGCGTGGCGCGGCCGAGCAGCACGGCGTCGGCGCCCAGCGCGCAGGCCTTGGCGATGTCGCTGCCGCGCCGGATGCCGCTGTCCAGCAGGATGGCCAACTGACCACGCACCGCTTCGGCAATCGCCGGCAGGCAGTCGAGGCTCGCCGGCGCACCGTCCAGCTGGCGCCCGCCGTGGTTGGTGACCACGATGCCGTCCAGCCCCATTTCCACGCAGCGCCGCGCGTCGGCGCCGGTCTGTACGCCCTTGAGAATCAGGCGATGCGGCCAGCGCTGGCGCAGCCGCGCCAGGCTGTCCCAGCACAGGCCCATCTCCATCTTGTGGGCCATGAAGTGCGCGGCGCCGGCGGTGTTGCTGGCATCGGCCGGCAGATAGGGCAGCAGATTGCCCATCTTCGGCATGCCTTGCGGCCACAGCGCCTGGCGCATCCAGCCCGGATGGCGCAGCACGTCGAACTTGTTGCGCCAGGTGAGCTGCAGTGGACGGGCGAAATTGCGCCGGTCCCATTCGCGGTTGCCGATCAGCACCGCGTCGCTGGTCAGCAGCAGGGTGCGCACGCCGGCGGCCTCGGCGCGGCGCAGCAGGTCGTCCTGCACCTCGGCGTCGTTGAGCCAGTAGAGCTGGAACCACAGCTCGCCATCGGGCACCGCGGCGGCCACTTCCTCCAGGGAGTTGCTCGACACGGTACTCAGGCTGAACGGCACGCCCTTGTCGCGGGCGGCGCGGGCCAGGGCGATGTCGGCATCCTTGTGCAGCATGCCGTTGAAGCCGGTCGGGCCGATGGCCAGCGGCAGCGCGCGGGTCTGCCCGAACAGTTCGCGGGTGGTGTCCAGCTCGGCGCAGGACATCAGCGTCGAGGGCATCAGGCCGATGTCGGCGAACGCCTGGCGGTTGCGCTGCAGGGTGATCTCGTCCTCGGCGCCGCCCGCCAGGTATTCCCAGGCGAAGTTCGGCAGCCGGCGGCGGGCCATGTGTTCCAGTTCGGCGATGCTCTGGGCCTGATCGAAACGGGTGTCGGAGCGGTAACGGCGCATGAAGAGTCCTGATACGGCAAGGTTGGCGACAGGTTACCCGAGCCTGCCGCCGGTCGGCACTGGCGGCGGCGGCAGGGCACGGCTCCTACGCTGCCTTGTTTGATAAAACGCACGCCGCAGTCGTTGCGTCAAAAATATTGAAAAGGCTCTGCCCGCTGGGTAGGGTTCGAGGCCAGCCATATCACCGAGGATTTCAGCCATGAGTCTGACCCGCCAGGATTGGGAGCGCCGCGCCGGCGAGCTGCATATCGAGACGCGAGCCTACATCGACGGCGACTATCGTCCGGCGGCCGGCGGCGCCACCTTCGACTGCCTGAGTCCGATCGATGGCCGTAATCTGGGCCAGGTGGCCAGCTGTGATCAGGCCGATGCGGACCTGGCCGTGCGGGTGGCCCGTGAGCGTTTCGAATCCGGCGTCTGGTCGCGGCTGGCGCCGGTCAAGCGCAAGCAGGCGATGATCCGCTTCGCTGAACGGCTCGAAGCCAGCCGCGAAGAGCTGGCGTTGCTGGAAACCCTGGACATGGGCAAGCCGATCAGCGATGCGCTGAAGGTGGACATTTCCGCCGCCGCCCGCGCCCTGCGCTGGAGTGGCGAGGCGATCGACAAGATCTACGACGAAGTGGCCGCCACGCCCCATGACGAACTGGGGCTGGTCACCCGCGAACCGATCGGCGTGGTGGCGGCCATCGTGCCGTGGAACTTCCCGCTACTGATGGCCTGCTGGAAGCTCGGCCCGGCGCTGGCGGCCGGCAACTCGGTGATTCTCAAGCCCTCGGAGAAATCGCCGCTGACCGCCATCCGCGTGGCGCAACTGGCGGTCGAGGCCGGCATTCCCGCCGGCGTATTCAACGTGCTGCCCGGTTTCGGCCACACCGTCGGCAAGGCGCTGGCCTTGCACATGGATGTGGATTGCCTGGTGTTCACCGGCTCCACGCGCATCGCCAAGCAACTGATGGTCTATGCCGGCGAGTCCAACATGAAGCGCGTGTGGCTGGAGGCCGGCGGCAAGAGCCCGAACATCGTCTTCGCCGACGCTCCCGACCTGCAGGCAGCCGCCGAAGCGGCCGCCAGCGCGATTGCTTATAACCAGGGCGAGGTCTGCACGGCGGGTTCGCGGCTGCTGGTGGAGAATTCCATCAAGGACGATTTCATCGCCCGGCTGGTGGAAGCCCTCAAGGGCTGGCAGGTGGGCCATCCGCTCGACCCTGCTACCCGCGTCGGCGCGCTGGTCGACAAGCCGCAGCTGGATACCGTGCTCGGCTACATCGAGGCGGGGCGCCAGGAAGGTGCGCGGCTGCTGTGCGGCGGCGAACGGGTACTGGAAGAAACCGGCGGCACCTATGTGCAGCCGACCCTGTTCGATGGCGTGAACAACGCCATGAAGATCGCCCGCGAGGAAATCTTCGGGCCGGTGCTGTCGGTGATCGGTTTCGACGGCGACGAGGAAGCCGTACGCATCGCCAACGACACGCCCTATGGCCTCGCGGCCGGTGTGTGGACCAGCAACCTGTCGCGCGCCCACCGGGTCGCCAGGGCACTGCGCGCCGGCAGCGTGTGGGTCAACCAGTACGACGGCGGCGACATGACCGCGCCGTTCGGTGGCTTCAAGCAATCCGGCAATGGTCGCGACAAGTCGCTGCATGCCTTCGACAAGTACACCGAGATCAAGGCGACCTGGATCAAGCTGTAGCCTCGGAAACCTGTGGGGCCGGCTTTACGCCGGCTAGCGGAGTTTGGAGCGGCGCCTTTGATGGCGTTTTCAGCTCCGTCGGCCGGGATAAACCCGGCCCCACACAAAAAGCCAGCTCGTAGGGCGGCGGGTTCTCACAACATCTTCTCCAACCCCAGCCAGCGCGCCAGCCAGGCGTGCAGGTGACGCCACAGACTGCCGGGTTCGCGGCGTAGGGTTTCCAGCTTGCCGTCCTCATCATGGGCCAGCCAGACCAACTGCTCGCCTTCAAGCGCTACCTGATAGCTCACGCCGTGGCTCATGCCTTCCATCAACAGTTCACGCACCTGCTCGGCCAGCGCCGGGCTGTCGACCAGCACGCCCACCTCGGTATTCCACAGCACCGAACGCGGATCGAAATTGAACGAACCGATAAACACCTTGCGCCGGTCGATGATCAGCGCCTTGCTGTGCAGGCTGGATTCCGAAGTACCGCTGAAGCTGTAACTGCTTTCCTCGTCGGGCTGGCGGCGCAATTCCCACAGCTCGATGCCCAGTTCGAGCAGGCCGCGCCGGTAGGGGGCGTAGGCGCCATGCACGATCGGCACATCGGTGGCCTCCAGCGAATTGGTCAGTAGACGGATGGTCACTCCGGCCTGTGCGGTTTCGCCGAGATTGAGCAGCCCCTGCCGGGCCGGCACGAAATAGGACGACACCAGTAGCAGTTCCTCGTGCATGTCCTCCAGGTACGGCTCCAGCTGCGTGATCAGCAGCCACTCGGGGGCCGGCTCGGCCTGGGCCAGCAGCTTGCTTGGCGCGTCCCATAGCGCAAGCCCATGGGCCCAGGTGAGTCTGTCCAGCCACTGGCCCAGCTGCGGCGCACGACGATAGTCGGTCAGGCGCTGGTAGCGTTGCGGATCGTCGCGGCGGGCAGCGGCAATGCTCTTGCCCAGGTCCCTGCGCGCCTTGCGCAGCTGGCGTTCGCCCGGCGGGCGGCGCACGAACTGCTTGAGCGGCACGCTCAGGCGATGGTTCCAGTACTGGTCGAAACTCACCGCCAGCTGCGAAGCCACAGGTCCGCCGGCCAGCAGGTCGATGTCGGTGAAGTTCAGGTACGGCTCGGCATCGAAGTACTCATCGCCCAGGTTGCGGCCGCCGACGATGGCGAAGGTGCTGTCGGTCAGCCACAGCTTGTTGTGCATGCGCCGGTGCTGGCGGTTGAGATTGAACAGCCGGCCGAGCACCCGGGTGGGACCGGTGCCACGGCCGACATGCAGCGGATTGAACACGCGCACCTCGATGTTCGGGTGTGCGGCCAGCATGGCGATTTCATAGTCGCGACCATCACTGGTCAGGTCATCCAGCAGGATGCGCACGCGCACGCCGCGATCGGCGGCGGCCAGCAGTTCCTGCACCAGCAGGCCGGTGCTCAGGCCGTCGTGGAAGATGTAGTACTGCAGGTCCAGGCTGCTGCGCGCCGCGCGGATCAGCTCGGCCCGGGCGCGGAACGCGTCATCGCTGGCGGCCAGCAGGTAGAAGCCGGAATGGCCGCGCGGCTGGCTGGCCGCCTCCTGTTGCAGCCGTTCGGCCAGCGGCGAGCCGCCGGGCTCCAGCGCCTGGCTGATGATCGGCGGCTGCGTGCGGGTGCAGGCGGCGAGGCAGAGCAGGCCGAGCAGCAGGAATGAACGCACTGTGGCTCCCTGTCGGTGGAAGGTCCCTTCAGCGTAGCGGTGTGGCGTGCCGGCGCCGCCAGGTGGCCGGCGGTACGCCGAAGTGGTGGCGAAAGGCGCGGTTGAGCGCCGCTTCCGAGCCGTAGCCGACGTCCGTGGCAATCCGCGCCAGCGTGCGACCTTCGCGCAACTGACGGGCCGCCAGTTGCAGGCGCCAGCCGCACAGGTAGCGCATCGGCGGCTGTCCGAGCAGGCGGGTGAAACGCTCGGCAAAGGTCGAACGGGACAGACCGACCGCGCGCGCCAGTACCTCGGTGGTCCAGGGCTGGGTCGGCTCGGCATGCAGGAGAATCAGCGCCCGGCTGATCTGCGGATCGCGCAGTCCCGCCAGCCAGCTGCTCTGGGCCGCCGGCAGGGCTTCCAGGTGACTGCGCACCGCCTCGATGAACAGCAGCTCCGCCAGCCGGGCCAGCACCGCGGCCGAGCCGGGGCGCTGGCGAACGGCTTCGGCAAGCGTGCGGCGAAACGACAGGTCCAGCCAGCTGCCCCGGGTGACGCGCAACACCAGAATGGCCGGCAGCAGGTGCAGCAGGGGATGGTCCGGCACCTCGCAGCCGATGAAGCCGCAGATCACCCGGGTGCGTGGGCCGTCGCGGCCGTAGCGCAGGCGTGCCAGCGCGTTGCCCTGCGGTGGTTGAACCAGGTCGTCGATGCGCTGTGGCAATAGTCGGGTGTCGCTGCTCAGCACGTGGGGTGGATTGCGCGGCAGCAGGACGATTTCCCCGGCGGATACCTGCCGGGGCGGCTGGTCATCG
>DATJDB010000173.1:0-1866 GCA_035497635.1 Pseudomonas sp.
TCGACCGCGGCGATCTCGCCCTGCAGCCGGCGCCGCTTTTCCTGCGGCAGCTTCAGGCCGACCTTGGCCGACTCGCCGATGGCGCGCTCGAACTGCTCCAGCGTGAACAACGGGCGGTCCACACCCGGCGACGACACTTCCAGCGTGTAATTGCCACTGATCGGATCTTCGACGTCCAGCTGTGCCGAGACTTCGCGGCTCACCCGCTCGCAGTCATCGATATTGACCATGCGCGCAGGCTGCTCGGACAGCGGCACATCGATATACAGACGCAATGTCGCGCCACCCGGGGCCGGCAGATATTCAGCACCAAGCAACTCGAGCCCCAACGCCTGCACGGTGGGGCTCAGCAGATTCGCGATTTCACTAGCCTTGTCGCTCACAGCCCGCCTTGATTCATAGAAGTTTAAGAGTGCGGCTTCACCCGGCCGGGTTTCCATATTGCGGAAACAACAAAGGGCCCGACTGGGCCCTTTGTCCGATATGAATCCGATGACTGGATTCCGGTTGCAGGAACGGAAGCAAGCGTTCCTGCGAGCCCAACTTTTGCCTCATCAACACGACTGTGCTGCTAAAGACCGAAGCTGGTAGCGGGGGCAGGATTTGAACCTGCGACCTTCGGGTTATGAGCCCGACGAGCTGCCAGACTGCTCCACCCCGCATCAGAAGCGGAATTATGAAGTAATCAAGAAAATAATGCAAGCCTTGATTTACTTCTCGCCGTCCCGTCTCCGGAAAGGCCCGGAATAATTCTCCCGGTCGAGCCGCACTTTGGCGACTCCTGCAAAACCGGCGAACCGGTGTTGCACTCAACTCAGGACGCACATATTACACACTTTGCGCCGTTTTGTATCCCGTTTCAGGACAAATGTGCAAAAGAATTGCGCATCCACTCCATGATCGGCCCCAGGCCTACCGGCAGCAGCAGCAGCACCAGCGAGTTCACGCCCAGCACGATACCCAGGATACGGTCGTTGTGACGCGGCAGCGGCTCACCGACCGGCTCGTCGAAATACATCACCTTGACCACGCGCAGATAGTAGAAGCAGCCGACCACTGCGCTGATGACGCCGAGGATCACCAGCCACAGCAGGCCACCGTTGACCGCCGCGCCCAGCACCGACAGCTTGGCCCAGAAGCCGAGGAACGGCGGAATACCGGCCAGCGAGAACATCGCACACAACATCAGCCCCGCCATCCACGGGTTGCGCGCGTTCAGGCCCTTGAAGTCGTCGATGCTCTCGGCCTCGAAGCCGGCACGCGACAGCGCGATGATCACACCGAACGCGGCGGTGGACATCAGCGCATAGGTGATGGCGTAGAACATTGCCGCCGAATAGCCCTGTTCACCGCCACCGGCGATGCCCATCAGCAGAAAGCCGATATGCGACACGGTCGAATAGCCGAGCATGCGCTTCAGGTTGGTCTGCGCTATCGCCATCAGGTTACCGACGATCAGCGACAGCGCCGCCAGGCCGGCCAGCACGTACTGCAATTCGGTCGACAGCGGGCCGACCCCGGCTTCCAGCAGGCGGTAGGCCATGCCGAACGCGGCCAGCTTCGGTGCCGAACTGATGAACAGCGCGATCGGTGCCGGTGCGCCCTGGTAGACGTCAGGCAGCCACATGTGGAACGGTGCCGCGCCGAGCTTGAAGGCCACGCCGGCCACCATGAACAGCGCACCGGTGAGCAGCAACAAGCGCTCGTCGGACTGCGCAATGGAGGCATGGATCACGTCCAGATGCAGCGTGCCGGTGGCGCCATAGACCAGCGACATGCCGTACAGCAGCAGGCCCGAGGCCAGCGAACCCAGAACGATGTATTTCATGCCGGCTTCGGCGGCGAGCTTGTTGTCACGATTGCTGG
>DATJDB010000174.1:0-5703 GCA_035497635.1 Pseudomonas sp.
GCCTGGTTGGCGCCGGACTTGTTGCCGTGCGCCACATAGTCCTTGAGCACCAGGCGCTTGCTGTGCAGATCGAAGATCCACAACCGACGTTCACTGGACGGCAGCGAGAAATCGATTACTGCCAGGCGATCAGCCGCCTCGGCGCCATGATTGACCGCGCATTGCATGGCGGACAGGGCATGGATCAGCACCTGCTTGTCGAGTTTCGGAGCACTGCGGGCCAACTGGTCGGCCAGCGGTGTGGAAGGAACGGCCGCGAGTAGCGGCATACCGGGCAGACAAAGCCCGGCGGCGAGCAACAGCGCCCGTCGCAATAGGGATGGCATCGGCAAAGATCTCTTGGTTGCGACTCCAGACGTCCTGTCTCGTGGCGGCGGATGCCTGCCTATACTTTTCGCGGACGCTTGTTGTTGGCGCCTGGTGAACGGGCGGTGTCCTTGAGGGTATTCGGAGCGCTGATTTGTATAAAAAACGCGCAGCATTGTACTTGAGCACCTGGCTGATGGCGGCTCCGCTTGTCGCGTGGAGTGCTCAAGACATGGTCAGCACCGGGCCGCCGCTTCGCCAGGCACTGGAGCAATCGCTGTGTCCGGAACCCGCCGAGCAGCACGCGCGTCAGCGTCTCCGGGTGTTCTACACCGTGCTCGACCATCAGCTGCAATGGCAGGATGCCGGCCGTGTCGACAGTCTGGCCCGACAACTGGAAACACTGGCCGACGATGGTCTTGACCCCACCGAGTACTCCCCGGTTCGCCTGCCCCACGCGCAAGCCGACCCGTTGCAGCACATCTGCGCCGAACTGCTGGCTACGCACGCCTATCTCGCGGCCCTGCGCCACCTGAGCCAGGGCCGTCACCCGCGCGCCACGCTGGAACCCCTGTGGCGTCTGCTGCCACGCGACGACGATATCCATCTGTTCGGCCTGGCTCTGGATGGCCTCGACGATCCCGCAGAGGCCTTCGCCCGCGCCCGCCCGGCGCTGCCCCAGTATCTGGCGCTACGCGCCCACTACGCCCGGCTCCGCCGTCAGCCGCTGCCGCCATTCGAGCCGCTCCCCGCCGGTCCGCTGCTGCGCCCCGGCCAGACGGACCCACGCACGCCGCTGCTGCGCCGCGCCCTGTTTCGCGCCGGCTGGCTGTTCGAGGAATTCGCCCCGCCCGACGCCGATCCGCTGCGCCACGATGCCGAATTGGTCGCCGCGCTGATGCGCTTTCAGCGCCAGCACAGCTTGAAGGAGGACGGCGTGCTCGGCCCGGCGACCCGGGCCGAACTGAATGTCGGCCCGGCGCAGCGCCGTGCCCAGCTGCGCGTCAACTTGGAACGCTGGCGCTGGCTGGCCGGCGACATGGAGGCCAACCAGCTGGTGGTGGACATCGCCGGCGGACGCCTGCTGCTCTATCGCGACGGTGTGCCAGTCTGGGAAACGCGCACCCAGGTAGGCCGCGCCGACCGACCGACGCCGCAGCTCAAGTCGCGCATCGCGCGCCTGACCCTCAACCCGACCTGGACCGTGCCGCCGACCATCCTGCGCGAGGACAAGCTGCCGGCGATCCGCCGCGATCTCGGTTTTCTCGCCCGGCACCAGATGAGCGTGCTCGACCATCAGGGCCGCCGCCTGGACCCCCGTGCCGTGGACTGGTCGAGTCCACGCGGCATCCTGCTGCGCCAGGCCGCCGGACCCAGCAACCCGCTCGGCAAGGTGGCGCTGCGCTTCGACAATCCGTTTTCCGTGTACCTGCACGACACGCCCAGCCAGCGGCTGTTCGCCGAGGCGCAGCGCACCTTCAGCTCCGGTTGCGTGCGGGTGGAGCATGCGCTGGGGCTGATCGACCTGCTGCTGGTCGAGGGCGAGCACGCCCGGGTCGGCGCTCTGCTGGACAGCGGCCGCACCCACGAATACCGCCTGGCACGCCCGCTGCCGATACTCATGGCGTACTGGACCGTCGAGGTGGATAGCGAGAACCGACTGCATTTTCGTCCCGATCTGTACCGTCTGGATGCCGCGCTGCAACAGGCGCTGGTCGAGCGCGACCCTCCGCCGGAGCAGCGGAACTTCACGCCTGCAGCAGCCTTCTGAGCTGCATCGGGGGAGTGTCTTCCCTTCACTGTCCGGGAGCCGCTGTCATGCGTTCCGTTACCGCACTGTGCTGTGCGTCGCTGCTTGCCCTGCCAGGCCTGGCCCTGGCGCGCGATGCCGGTGACTACGCCACCTCGGCGGGGATTTCCGCCTCGCTGTATTCCACCTTCAAGGACGACAAGCTGATCGTCGCGGCGCGGGAGGATGCCGGTGCCTTCGTCGCCAGCGCCGGAGCCGTGCGCGGTGCCTACTTGGAAGCCGCGCTGCGCCAGCTGCGCGAAGCCCGGCCGGACCTGGCGGCGCATAGCGACCTGCAACTGGCTGCTGCATTGCTGGCACAGGAGTAGGGGACAGAAGCCCGCCCCAGGGCACATGACTTCACTCCGCCGGCCGGCGTAAAGCCGGCCCCACAGGGAAAGGTGCAAGCTGCGGGCGCGGGGGATTGAGCGTGTGGTGTGGGGCCGGGTTTATCCCGGCCAAAAGTCGGCGTTAGCCGGCCCTCTACAGAATAAAGCGCTCTCAGGCGCCAGCGGCCTGTTCGTAGCCGGCGGCATCCAGCAGCTTGCCCAGCTCGGCGCTGTCGGTCGGCCGCAACTGGTAGAACCAGCTGCCGTAGGGCTCGCTGTTGATCAGTTCCGGGCTGTCCACCAGGGCGCCGTTCACCGCCACCACTTCGCCGCTTACCGGGGCATAGATATCCGAAGCGGCCTTCACCGACTCCACCACTCCGGCCTGCTCACCGGCGCGCAGGGCGCGACCGATTTCCGGCAATTCCACATACACCACATCGCCCAGGGCTTCCTGAGCATGGTCGGTAATGCCCACGGTGACGATGCCGTCATTCTCCAGGCGTGCCCACTCGTGAGTGGCGGCATATCGCAGATCGGCGGGGATTTGGCTCATGTCGGTTCCTCTTAGTGGGATGTCGTAATCAGATCAGGATACGGCCGTGGCGCACGAAGGGCGGCTGGATCACCCGCACCGGGTGCCATTTGCCACGGATTTCCACCTCGGCGCGCTCGCCGGTGGCCATCGGCAGGCGGGCCAGGGCAATCGATTTGTTCAGGGTAGGCGCGAAGCTGCCGCTGGTGATTTCGCCGTCACCGATGCCTTCCACGCGCACCGCCTGGTGAGCACGCAGTACACCGCGCTCCTCCAGCACCAGACCCACCAGCTTGTGGTTCACGCCACGCTCACGCTCGGCCTCCAGGGCGGCGCGGCCGATGAAATCGCGGCCCGGCGTCCAGGCCACGCTCCACGCCAGGTTGCTGACCAGCGGCGAGGCATTTTCGTCGAGGTCCTGGCCGTACAGGCCCAGACCGGCTTCCAGGCGCAGGGTATCGCGGGCGCCCAGACCGATCGGCGCAATGCCGGCGCCGACCAGTTCGTTGAAGAATTCCACCGCTTCGCTGGCCGGCAGCATCACTTCCAGGCCGTCTTCGCCGGTGTAGCCGGTACGCGCGATGAACCAGCCGCCTTCCTCCAGACCCTGGAAGGGCTTGAGTTCCTTGATCAGCGCGGCGCGGGCGATGGTCACCTGGGCGCTGAGTCGCGTACGGGCGTCCGGACCCTGTACGGCGAGGATCGCCAGGTCGTTGCGCTCGTGCAGCTGCACCGCAAAGCCGACGGCCTGCTCGCGCAGCCAGTTGGCCAGGCGCTGGCGGGTGGCCGCATTGCTGACCAGGCGATAGCCGTCAAGCGTCAGGTAGACCAGCAGATCGTCGACCACGCCGCCCTGTTCGTTCAGCGCCACGCTGTACAGCGCCTTGCCGAGGCAATCCAGACGCGCCACGTCGTTGGCCAGCAGGCGCTGCAAAAAGGCCTGCGCCTGGGCACCGCTCACGTCCACTACACGCAGGTGGGACACATCGAACACGCCGCATTCGCGACGCACCTGATGGTGTTCCTCCACCTGGGAACCGTAGTGCAGCGGCATCTCCCAACCGCTGAAGTCGATCATCTTGGCCCCGAGGGCCAGATGCAGGTCGTACAAAGGCGTACGTTCACCCATGGGTCTCTCCTTGCTGACGTGATTCCGCGACGGGCGCGGCTGCGTCGAATGGCGCGCATTGTAGCCGGCCGGTCCGGCGAAAGCACGACACGGGGGTCGGGCCGGCATGAAGGCCAGACCAGACCCCGAGGGCGCGAGGAAAGTTCCGCAGGCTCAGCGCCGCGCCGAGCGACGGATCAGCAGGATCACCGGCAGCAGACCGACCGCCACCAGGGTCAGGGCGGGCAACGCTGCGCGGGCCCATTCACCTTCGCTGGTCATCTCGAAGATGCGCACCGCCAGGGTGTCCCAGCCGAACGGGCGCATCAACAGGGTGGCGGGCATTTCCTTGAGCACGTCGACGAACACCAGCAGCGCCGCGCTGAGCACACCGGGCAGCAGCAGCGGCAGGTAGACCTTGAAGAACAGCGCCGGGCCGCCGACGCCCAGGCTGCGCGAGGCTTCCGGCAATGACGGGCGAATGCGCGCCAGGCTGTTTTCCAGCGGACCGTAGCCGACGGTGAGGAAGCGGATCAGATAGGCCACCAGCAATGCCGCCAGGCTGCCGAGCAGCAGCGGCTTGCCGGCGCCGCCCAGCCAGGTGGAAAGCGGCACCACCAGATGGGTATCCAGATAGCTGAAGGCGAGCATGATGGACACGGCCAGCACCGCCCCCGGCAAGGCGTAGCCCGTATTGGCGATGCCCACCGCCGAGCGGATCGCCCGGGTCGGCGCCTGGCGTCGGGCGAAGGCCAGCACCAGCGCTACGCTCACGGTGATCAACGCGGCCATGCCGCCCAGGTACAGGGTATGCAGGATCAGTGCGGCATAACGCTCGTCCAGATCGAAGCGGCCGCGCTGCCACAGCCACACCAGCAGTTGCAGCAGCGGGATGACGAAGGCGCAGAGCAGCACCAGCGTGCACCAGCCTGTGGCCAGTGCCGCCTTCCAGCCAGTCAGTCGGTACAGCGCCTTGCCGCGCGGGCGTTCGTTGACCGGCCGGCTGGCACCCCGGGCGCGGCGCTCGCCGTACAGCACCACCAGCACCGCCAGCAGCAGCAGGCTGGCCAGTTGGGTGGCGCCGGTCAGGCTGTAGAAGCCATACCAGGTCTTGTAGATGGCGGTGGTGAAGGTGTCGAAGTTGAAGACCGACACGGCACCGAAGTCCGCCAGGGTTTCCATGACCGCCAATGCCAGCCCGGCAGCGATGGCCGGCCAGGCCATCGGCAGGGCCACGCGCCAGAACGCCTGCCAGGGCGTCTGGCCCAGCACGCGGGCGGCTTCCATCAGGCCCTTGCCCTGGGCCAGGAATGCCGAACGGGCGAGCAGATAGACATACGGATAGAACACCAGCACCAGCACCAGGATCACGCCGCCGGTGGAGCGCACGCGGGGAAAGCGGATGCCGCTGCCAAACCAGTCACGGGCCAGACTTTGCAGCGGGCCGGCAAAATCGAACAGGCCAATGAACACGAAGGCCAGCACATAGGCGGGAATCGCGAAGGGCAGCATCAGCGCCCAGTCCAGCCATTTGCGGCCGGGGAATTCGCACAGCGCGGTGAGCCAGGCCAGGCTGACTCCCAGCATGGTCACACCGACGCCAACCCCCAGCACCAGCACCAGGGTATTGCCCACC
>DATJDB010000175.1:0-2163 GCA_035497635.1 Pseudomonas sp.
GCCACCTTCAAGGCCATCGAGAGCCTGGCGCACTCCGGGGCGACCCTGCAGTTGTATTCGGTGAATGCCATTACCCAGGGCACCGACTCTCAGGGCGAGGTCACTGTGCGCCTGGAAAAGGATGGACGCATCGTCAATGGCAACGGCGCCGACACGGATATCATCATCGCCTCCGCGAAGGCCTACCTGAACGCGCTGAACCTGATGCAGGCCGGCGCGCAAAAGGCCCATCCACAGGCATCCGGGATTTGATCGACGAAGCGCGTCGGCGCGCCTACCTGCGCGCCATGCAGGTGGATAGCTGGGTCGCCTGTCGTGTCTTGCCGCACGCCGCGCCGTCAAGTCCGACGCTGTGGCAGCCGGTTCCGACGCTGCAGCCGGAGTGCTCGTCCGCTCCGGCGGATGCGCGCCCGCCCGAACCCGCCGCCGGCCTGCCCCGGGTGGAGCTGCCCCGGCCGCAGTTGCGGCCGCAGGCGCGCCCGGCGAGTGTTGCGCCGCCCGAACCACCGCCTGCGCCGAAGCCGGTCACCCGCAGCAGCGAACTGCCGCGCTTCAGTCAGCAACTGTTGCGTGCCGGACAATGCCTGCTGCTGGTGGAACTGCCCACCGGCGAGACGTTTCAGGGGCGGGATCCTGCCTACCTGCTGTTGCGCGATCTGCTGCGCGCGGCCGGTCTGCCGGACAGCCCGCAACTGGTGGGTGAGCCGGTGCGCTGGCCATTGCTGCAGGCCGGCAGCCTGGACCAGGGGCCGGAAATGGCCCGCGAGTTCGTGCAGAGTTTCGTTGCGGCGCGTCTGGAAGAACAGGAGCCCTGTGCCTGTCTCTGGTTGATCGGTTCCTCGGCGCTGCGTTTCGCTGGCGAACGGGAGCCCACCGAATACCTGCGCGAGCTGAATCACGAAATGCTGGGTTCGGCCTGGACCCTGCCGGGCCTCGACCAATTGCTGGAACAACCCTCCCTCAAGGCCGACCTGTGGCGCTCCATGCGCCGGGTAATGCGCCGCTGGCAAACCCATTGATGTAAAGCCCACCCGCCATGACCGACAGCCTGCATTTCCGCCCCATGACCGAAACGGACCTGGAAACCGTGCTCGAGATCGAGCGCTTGGCCTTCAGCCATCCCTGGTCCCCGGGCATCTTTCGCGACGCCCTGAAATCCTATGAATGCTGGGTGATGCTCGAGGCCGGCCGTCACGTTGGCCACGGCGTCATCAACCTGATTCTCGACGAGGCCCACCTGCTGAACATCACGGTGGCGCCGGATTGCCAGGGCAGGGGGCTCGGGCTGGCCCTACTGAATCATCTGATGACCCGCTCGCATGAGCGGGGCGGCCGGGAGTGTTTTCTGGAAGTACGGGCCTCCAACCTCAGCGCCTATCGGTTGTACGAGCGCTATGGCTTCAACGAGATCGGTCGCCGTCGCAACTATTACCCGGCTGTCGGCGGGGGTTCCGAGGATGCGCTGGTCATGGCCTGCACGCTGCTCGACTAGCGCTCGTCCTCTTCGTTCTCCCCCGCGTCCGGTTCCTCGTCAGGCCTGCCGTCCAGCGGCATGACCCGCGCCATCTCGGCTTCGTCCAGCCCGCCGCCCTCGCCGATGTCGGCTTCGTCGACGATGCTCAGATCCTGATCGGCCGGCAGGCCCTGGCCCCGCTCACGGGGCGAGCGTGCGCCGCTCTCGTCGTAGAGGGTTTCCGGACTGAGGTCATCCTGGGTGATGCCGTCCTCGTGCACGTCCGGCCCGAGGGCTTCTCCGCCAGTCATGCCCGCCTCGTGTTCGCGCTCCGGGGTCAGTTGATCCAGCTCCTCCGGGGGCGTGGGTTCGCCGAAGCGCCCGCTCGGCCCCTGGTCATCGAAATCCAGCTGTTCGATCGAGCCCATGCGGTCCTCCATCGTGTCGATCTCGGACGGGCCGCTGGGTGGATGCTTCTTGTCGTTCATGACCAGTACTCCACGGCTGCACGTGCAGTGGACCGGGCAAAAATGGGATGATTCCGCCGCGCCGGCCATCGGCGGCGCCCACCGGAGTGAGCATGCGCATCATCAGTAGTCTGCTGGCCTTGGCCTGCCTCATGGCCAGTCTGGCAAGTGGAGCGGCGGACCGTCGCTTCGTGGTCCTGCATACCAACGACTGGCAGTCCCGCCTGCTGGGGTACGGCCCCA
>DATJDB010000176.1:0-21305 GCA_035497635.1 Pseudomonas sp.
GACTGCATCCTTCTCGGTCATCAGCAGCGGCAGCGGCGGGCTGAAAGTCAGCTGCTCGGCGTCGTACTGCGCATGATCGGCGAAGGGATGGGCAATCGGGCGCCAGTGTAGCGCTTCGAGGGTGGCGAAGAAACGCTGTGGATTGCCGATGCCGGCCACCGCATGCAGGCTCTGGTCCGGGGGGAAATAGCTCAGCGGGCGGCGCGCGCCGCTGCTGACCTGCACCAGTTCGGTCGGCTGCAGGTGGAAGGCGTAACCTTCGGCGCGGTCATGGGTCGCACCGTTGAACAGCACGGCGTCCACACTCTCCAGACGCTCCTCTGGCTCACGCAACGGACCCATGGGCAGGCAGCGGCGATTGCCCAGACCACGCGCCGCGTCGATCAGCACCAGCTCCAGATCACGAGCCAGGCGGTAATGCTGCAGACCGTCGTCACAAAGAATGAGATCCACGGGTTCGCTGTCCAGCAGGGCGCGCACCGCCCTGCCCCGGTCCGGATCGATGACCAGCGGCACACCGGTACGGCGCACGATCAATGCCGGCTCATCGCCGGTGACGGCGGCTGCCTGCTCGGGCAGCACTCGCCAGGGCAGGCTCGGCGGCTTGGCGCCGTAACCGCGGCTGACTACGCCGACACGCAATCCGCGGGCCCGGCAATGCTGGATCAGCCAGAGAATCAACGGCGTCTTGCCGGTCCCGCCGACCGTGATGTTGCCCACCACGATGACCGGCACCGGCGCACGGTAGATGGCGCCGCGCCCTTCTACGAAAGCGGCGCGCTTGCGACGCACCACACGGCGATACAGGGATTCGAGGGGACGCAACAGGCCCAGTACCGGCAGATTTCGCTCCTGGTACCAGGCTTTCAGTAAACGTTCGGAAAGGCTCATCAGGGCGTCGCCTGGGCCTCGATCGTGGCAATCCGCAAACGCGAGAAGCCCAGCTTGCCGGCCGCGTCCATGGCAATGATCACCGCCTGATGCGGCGTCTTGCCATCGGCGCTGATGGTCAGCGGCAGGCTGTTGTCGCCTTCCGATTCCCGTTGCAGGGACGTCATCAGGCTGCTCAGATCGCTCTGCACCAGGGCCTTGCCGTTTACCGCGAAGCTACCGTCGGCGCCAATCAGCACCTCCAGCGGTCGCACCTCGGCGTCCTCGGGCGGCGTGCCGCTGGCGGCCTCGGGCAGGTCCACCTTCAGGCGGGTTTCCCGGGTGAAGGTGGTGGTCACCACGAAGAACAGCAACAGAATGAAGACCACATCGATCAGGGGGGCCAGACCGATCTCCACGTTGTCCCGCTGTCTGCGCCGGAATTTCACGCCTTGCTACCCTCGCGCTTGTTGCTCTCGGCCAGGTCGACGCTGCGCTCACCATGCACTACGTCCACCAGCTTGATGGCTTCCTGTTCCATACCCACCACCAGTTCATCGACCCGACGCTGCAGGTAGCGATGGAAGAACAGCGCCGGAATGCCGACCATCAAGCCCGCGGCGGTGGTAATCAGCGCCTTGGCGATGCCGCCGGCAAGCAGCGGTGCGTTGGCCATGCCCGAGCCCATGAAGGAGCTGAAGATGTCGATCATCGCCAACACCGTGCCCAGCAGGCCGAGCAGCGGCGCGATACCGGCGATGGTGCCCAAGGCGTTGAGGTAGCGTTCCAGTTCATGGATGACCCGCGATGCGGCTTCCTGGATGCATTCCTTCATGATGTCGCGGCCATGTCGGGAGTTGGCCAGGCCAGCGGCAAGGATCTCGCCCAGCGGCGAATTGGCACGCAGTTCCTTGAGGCGCTCGTGATTGAGCTTCTTGTCCTTGATCCAGCGCCAGACCAGACCCAGCAGGTGCGGCGGCGTGACCCGCGACGGACGCAGGGCCCAGAAGCGTTCGACGATGATGGCCGCAGCCGTGACAGAACAGAGAATGATCGGCAGCATGATCCAGCCGCCGGCTTTAACCAATTCCCACACTGTGGCAATCCTCCGGAAAAGTGGGCGCCACTCTACCACAGGGCAATTTGTCAGCCGACAGTGCGGCTTCTCAGTTTTTTCGCCAGAAACGTCGCTCGGAACGCCAGGCTTGAGCGCCTGCATGGGCACCCAGCCGAATGCGCAGCGCGCCATCCGTCACATTGTCATGGATGTGGACGCCCTGCCGGACATAGCGGGCCAGCACCTGAGGGTGGGGATGGCCAAACGCATTGTGCGCGCCGCGCGAGAACAGCACGGTCGCCGGCGCCACGGCGGCGATAAACGCCGGCGTCGAGGAGAAGCGGCTGCCGTGGTGCGGCGCCAGCAACCAGTCGGCGCGCAGATCGAGGCCGCTGCCCAGCAGCACCGCCTCGGCGCGGGCATCGATGTCGCCGCTGAGCAGCAGCCGTTCGCCGCCGGCCTCAACCCACAGCACGCAGGACGCGTCATTGCCACCGCGCGCCTGCGGCCAGCGCCAGACGTGGAACGCCACACCATCCCAATTCCAGCGCGCGCCGGACGGGCAGGCTTGCGCGTTCAGTCCGGCCAGGCGCTGCGGTTCGCCGCTCCACAAGATGGCGCCCGGCATGCGGTGCAGTACTGCCGACGCCCCGCCGGCGTGATCATTGTCGCCATGGCTGATCAGCAGCGTATCCAGGCGTTTGACGCCCAAGGCGCGCAAGGTCGGCAGCACCACGCGCTCGCCCAGGTCGAAATCGCCAAAGCGGCCGGCGGCGTCGTAGAGCAGCGCGTGCTCGCGGGTTCGAATCAGCACCGCCATGCCCTGCCCCACATCCAGCTGCCAGACCTCCGCCTGCCCATCCGGTAGCGACTGCCGCGGAGGAAAGAGCAACAGCAATACCAACGGCAGGCCGAGCAGGCGTATCGGCACGCCAGCGGGCAGCAGCAAAAGCACCACACCCAGCGCACCGAGCAGCCAGACCCAGACCGGCAGCTGCGCACCCAGCCAGGCCGGCAACAGCGTCGCCAGCCATTCCAGCAGACCAAACAGCAGTTCCAGCGCCCCACCCGCCAGCCACCAGAGGCCCTCGGACAGCGGGGCAAGCGGCAGCAGCAATGTTGCCAGCAGCGCCAGCGGCACCACCAGAAAGCCGACCCAGGGCACGGCGAGCAGATTGGCCAGCGGACCGCTGACACTCACCGGCAGGGCCAGCGCCAGCAGCACCGGCAGCAGGCCCAGCGCGGCGGCCCACTGGGCGCGTCCCAGGCTGCGCCACCAGGACCAGGCGCCGAGTCGGCCGGCGAATACCAGCAGCAGCACGGCCACCGCCGCGTAGGACAACCAGAAGCCGGCCTGCAGACTGGCCAGCGGCTCTATGAGCAGCACCAGCAGCAGCGCGGCCAGCAGGGGCGTCCAGATGCCCAGCTGGCGAAAGCGCAGCCGCCAGAGCAGCACCAGGGCGAGCATGACGCAGGCGCGCTGCACCGGTACATCGAAGCCGGCCAGCCAGCCGTATCCGAGCGCGGCCGCCAGGGCCAGCGCACAGGCCCAGGGCAGCCAGGGCAGAAACCCGGGCCATAAGCCCAGACGCGCCAGCCCGGCCACCGCGCCGTAAATCAGCAGGGCGATCAGGCCGATGTGCTGTCCGGAAATCACCATCAGGTGCACGGTGCCGGTGTCCTGCAGCACACGCCAGTCGGCGCTCGACAGTCCCGAGCCATCGCCCAGCACCAGCGCCACCAGGCCGCCTTCGCGGCCGAACGCCGGCATGCCCAGCAGCCGCTGGCGCAAGCCGTCACGCCAGGCGTGCGCGCCCCCGGCCGCCACCAGCCGTTCCCCGCTTTTCACCGTGCCGGTGGCGCCAATACGCTGAGCCAGCAGCCAGGCCTCGTAATCGAAGCCGCCGGGATTGAGCATGCCGTGCGGCCGCTTGAGATGCGCCGCCAGGCGCCAACGCTCGCCGCTGTGCAGCGCCGGGCCTTGTGGCCAGCTGAGGCGCAGCCGGGCCGGCAGCTCGGCACGCCTGGAAGTTCCTTCCTCCAGTACGAAACGCACCACACCCTCGCGCTGCTCCGGCAGGCCGACCACTACGCCTTCCAGCCACAGAATCCGGCCGTCCAGCGCGGGATTCAGCCGGTCATCCAGCGCCAGCTGCGCCGAGGCGCAGGCCCAGGCCAGGCCGAGCGCGAACAGCCCCAGCGGATAGGTGCGAAAGGGAAGCAGCAGCAGACCGGCCACCGCCATCAGCAGCAACCAGGGCGTTCCGGGCAGGGCAGGAAGGAAGCGCAGGGCCAGCAGGCCTGCGCCAAGCGCCAGCATCCCTGTGCGCATCGGGTTCTCCGCCGGAGGCGTCCGTGCCTCCAGGTTTTGTTGCGAGGAGTGAAACGCTACTCGTAGCGCAGCGCTTCGGCCGGCTGGGTGCGCGCCGCACGCCAGGCCGGGTACAGGGTAGCCAGAAAACTCAGGATCAGCGCCGCCGTGCAGATCAGCGCTACATCCAGCCACTGCAGGTCGGAAGGCAGGTAGCTGACGAAATAGATGTCGGAACTCAATATCTGCTGACCGCTCAGGCGCTCCAGCCAACCGACCAACGCGCTGACATTCAGCGCCGTCAGCACGCCGAGCACGCCGCCCAGCGCGGTGCCGACCACCCCGATCAGCGTGCCCTGCACCATGAAGGTGGCCATGATCTGTCCGGGCGTGGCGCCCAGGGTGCGCAGGATGGCGATATCGGTGCGCTTGTCGGCCACCACCATGATCAGCGTGGCGATGATGTTGAAGGCGGCCACCGCAATGATCAGCAGCAACAGCAGGCCGATCATGGTCTTTTCCATCTGCATGGCGGCAAACAGACTGCCCTGGGTCTGGGTCCAGTCGCCGACGCGAAAGCCCTCGCCCAACTGCGCGCTCAGTTCGGCGCCGATGCGCGGGGCGGCATACAGGTCGGTGACCGCCAGGCGCAGCGACGGCACCTGGCCGGGCTCCAGACGCAGCATCTGCGCGGCATCGGCGATGTGCACCAGCGCCAGCGAGCCATCCAGCTCGGCGCCGACCTTGAAGATGCCGGCCACCGTCAGGCGCTGCATGCGCGGCGTGACGCCGGCGGCCGAGGCGCTGACTTCGGGCACGATCAGCGTCAGCTTGTCGCCGAGGCCGAGGGCGAAGCGCCGGGCGATCAGTTCGCCGATCACCACGCTGTAATCGCCCGACTGCAAGGCGTCCAGCGTGCCGCGCTGCATGTGCCGGCCGACGATGGACACCTGATCTTCACGGACCGGATCGATGCCATTGATCTGCACCGGCAGCATGCCGCCCTTGTAGGAGAGCATGCCTTCCAGCTCGGCCAGCGGTACCGCGCCCGTTACCTCGGGGTGTTCGAGCACGCGCTCGGCCACCGCCTGCCAGTCGTCCATCGGCGCAGCGGCGCTGAGGGTAGCGTGCGGTACGGTACCGAGGATGCGGCCGCTCATTTCCTTCTGGAAGCCGTTCATGACCGACAGCACCACGATCATGGCCAGTACGCCGAGGGTCAGACCCAGCATCGACGTCAGCGAAATGAAGGAGATGTAGTGATTGCGTCGCTTGGCCCGGGTATAGCGGGCGCCGACAAACAGGGCCAGGGGTCTGAACATGTGCCCTACTCCGCCACCAGGCGGCCTTCGGCCAGCCGCAGCACGCGGTCCATCTGACCGGCCAGCTCAGGATCGTGGGTTACCACCAGGAAGGCGGTGTGCAGCGACTGGCTGAGTTCCAGCATCAGCTCCTTGATGCCTTGCGCGGTGTGCCGATCGAGGTTGCCGGTGGGCTCGTCGAGCAGCACCAGCGCCGGGCGGTTGACCAGCGCGCGGGCAATGGCCACACGCTGACGCTCGCCACCGGACAGCTCGGACGGCTTGTGTTCCAGGCGATGACCGAGGCCGACCCGGGCGAGCAGCTCGCTGGCCTGCTGGCGTGCTTCGGGGATCGGCGTCTTGCCGATCAGCAGCGGCATGCAGACGTTTTCCAGCGCGGTGAATTCCGGTAGCAGGTGATGAAACTGGTAGACGAAGCCCAGCGCCCGGTTGCGCAACAGGCCACGGGCCTTCTCGCCAAGCGCCGACAGCTCCTCGCCGGCCAGCCAGACGCTGCCCCGGCTCGGCGTGTCCAGCCCTCCCAGCAGGTTCAACAGCGTGCTCTTGCCCGAACCGGAACTGCCGACGATGGCCACGCGCTCGCCGGGCAGCAGCTCGAGCTGCACATCGCTGAGCACCTCCACCGGCTGTGGGCCTTCCTCGTAGCTCTTGCCCAGGTTGCGACAACTCAGGACCGCCTTGTCACTCATAACGCAAAGCCTCCGCAGGCTGGGTGCGCGCCGCACGCCAGGCCGGATAAAGAGTGGCCAGAAAGCTCAGCAGCAGGGCCGAGCCGCAGACCATCAGCACATCGTCCAGCAACAGCTGGGACGGCAGATAATCGATGAAGTACACCTCGGCACTGAGGAACTTGTGGCCGAGCAGGCGTTCGAGCGCGGCGATACCGTCACTGATATTCAGGGCCGCAAAGATGCCGAGCAGCGCGCCGAGCAGCGTGCCGATCACGCCGATCACCGTGCCCTGCACCATGAAGATGCCCATGATGCGCGCCGGCGAGGCACCCTGGGTGCGCAGGATGGCGATGTCGGACTTCTTGTCGGTCACCACCATCACCAGGGTGGAGATGATGTTGAAGGCCGCCACCGCGACAATCAGCAACAGCAGCAGGCCGATGATGGCCTTCTCCATGCGGATCGCCTGATAGAGATTGCCGTGGGTACGGGTCCAGTCGCTGGCGAAGAATTCCTCGCCCAGGCTGCCGGCCAGCAGCCACGAAAGGCCTGGCGCCTGGAACAGGTCGGCGAACTTCAGGCGCAGGCCCTGCACCTGATCCGGCCGCCAGCGCTTGAGACGCGCGGCATCCTCGATATGGGCGATGGCCAGGAAGCCGTCGATCTCGCCGGCGCCGACATGGAAGATGCCGGTCACAGTGAAGCGCTTCATGCGCGGGAACATGCCGGCCGGGGTGACCGCCACCTCGGGCGCGACGAAGGTGACCTTGTCGCCGACCCGCACGCCGAGCTTTTCGGCGGCGCGATCACCGATCAGCAGGCCGAATTCGCCCGGCTGCAGCGCCGCCAGGCCGCCTTCGCGGAAGAACTGCTCGACGATGGATACCTGATATTCGCGCGCCGGGTCGATGGCATTGATCAGGACCTTCTGCACTTGGCCCGCATGGGTGAGCAAGCCCTGCATTTGCGTGTAGGGGGCCACCGCCAGCACCTGGGGATGTTGCTGCAGGCGCTCGGCCAGCGCCGGCCAGTCGCTCAGCGCCTGCCCGGCTTCCAGGCTGGCGTGAGGCACCATGCCCAGCACCCGCTCGCGCATCTCGCGGTCGAAGCCGTTCATCACCGACAACACCAGGATCATCACCATCACGCCCAGCGCCAGGCCTAGCATGGAGGTCAGTGAGATAAAGGACACGAAACGGCTACGGCGCCGGGCTCGGGTATAGCGGGTGCCGATGAAAACAGCGAGGGGTCTGAACATGAAGAAAAAAACATCCGTTCGGCCATGAAAACCGCCCCGTTCGGAGCGGGCGGAACATCCCGGCTCGCCCATCTGGCTCTCGGACGCCGGGCGCCTTACACTCAGCCGACCCAGTTTGCCATTGGATCGCCACACCCATGCAAGACGCAGATCGCCGCGAATACTACCGCATCGAAGACCAGGTAGCCTTGCAAATCGTTCCGCTAAGCGGCGGTGATGAGGTCGCGCAATCGGACGATGCGCAGCTGTTCAATCTGCTCGGCGAACTCAGTCTGCTGGACTTCGAGGCTCAGCATCTGCTGCGCCAGCTAGGCGAACGGGATCGTCTGACGGGCAACCTGTTGCGGGTCATGAATCGACGTATCGATCTGATCGGCCAGGCCATGACACATGGTCTTCAGACCCAGTTCGGCGCGCAGCAGAACGTCACCCTCAGCGAAGGCGGCGTCAGCTTTCAGCACGACGAGGCGCTGGAGCGCAGCGCGCTGGTCGGCCTGCGCATGCTGTTGATGCCCCACGGCCTGGGCCTGCTACTGCAGGCGCGGGTCGCGCACTGTCAGCCGCTGCCCGAAGGCGGTTACCAGATTGGCACGGAGTTCGAAGCGTTGACCGACGCACAACGCCAGTTGCTGGCCCGGCATATCCTGCAGAAGCAGGCCCAGGCCCGGCGCCAGGCCCGCGAACTCTCCGATCAGCCATGAGAATCCGCGCATGTCCCGCTTCGTCTTTCTGTTCGCCCTGCTGCCCTTTACCGTTCTGGCCGATACGCTGAGCGTGCCGGTCGGCCAACAGGGCGACACCCGCCTGCAACTGCCCCTCCAGGGTGAAAGCCAGCAGGCTGTGGAAACCCGTTACGGCGCTGCCGAAACCCGTCGTCCGGCGGTTGGCCAGCCGCCCATCAGCCGTTGGGACTACCCAGGCTTTTCTGTCTATTTCGAAAGCGGCAAGGTGATCGACAGCGTTCGCCATCCGCACGCCACTACGCCCGCGCAGGGTCAGTGACCCTGCCACTGGAGATTGCATGACCCTGATCTACGGCCACCGTGGCGCCAAGGGCGAAGCCCCGGAAAATACCCTGGCCAGTTTCCGCCGCTGCCTGGAGCATGGCGTGACCCGCTGCGAGCTGGACCTGCACCTGTCGCGGGACGGCGAGCTGATGGTGATCCACGATCCGAGCCTCAAGCGCACCACGGGACGGCGTGGCAAGGTGGCCGAACACAGCGCCGAAGAACTCTGCGGCTATGACGCGCGCCTGGGCGGCCCGGGCTGGCCGCAACCGACGCCGATCCCGACGCTGGCGCAACTGTTCGAGCAGTGCCCGTTCGAGCATTGGCAGCTCGAGGTAAAGAGCGCCTCGCGCGAGCGCGCCAGCCGCACCGTCAAGGCGATCCATGCGCTCACCGAGCGTTACGGTCTGACGGACAAGGTGACGGTGACCTCCAGCTCTCGCGTGGTATTGCGCGCCCTGCGCCACTGGGCGCCGGAGCTGTCACGCGGCCTGGTGGCCGAATACGCCTGGCTGGATCCGCTCAAGGTGGCCAAGCAGTACGGCTGTGATCTGCTGGCCCTGAACTGGACGTTGTGCACGCCGGAGCGCCTGCTCAAGGCGCAGCAACGGGGCCTGCACGTGTCGGTCTGGACGGTCAACGAGCCGGCACTGATGCGCCGCCTGGCCGACTTCGGCGCGGACAGCGTGATCACCGATTTTCCGGGATTGGCGGTGGAAACGCTGGGCAAGGCGTAAGGGCTCCTCCTGTTTGGAGCACACCCTGTAGGGCCGGCTTTATGCCGGCCTGCGAGGCCGAAGCCTCCTCACCTGGGTGTGAGCCGCACCCCTGTCGGCCGGGATAAACCCGGCCCTACAAGGTGAACGGTAGGCGCTCCCCGCCGACCTGTGGCCTATCGGGTAAACCCGGCCCCACGGGTTACCAAACAACCCCAAAAAAAACAAAAGCCCGCACGAGGCGGGCCTTTGAGCCTGGTTCAGAAGCTCTCCCGGTTTGGCCATTGCCAGAGCCGGGGGTTCTGCAAGGGTTCCCCGCCCGGCTCAGGCGACCGGACGGAGCCTGTCAAAAAAGCCGGTTAAGGCCATCGAACGCCGCCACCCGGTAGGCTTCCGCCATGGTCGGGTAGTTGAAGGTGGTGTTGACGAAATACTTGATGGTATTGCCCTCACCCTTCTGGTTCATGATCGCCTGGCCGATGTGCACGATTTCCGACGCCTGGTAGCCGAAGCAGTGCACGCCGAGAACTTCCAGTGTCTCGCGATGGAACAGCAGCTTCAGCATGCCGACCGGCTCGTAGGAGATCTGCGCGCGGGCCATGCTCTTGAAGAAGGCCTTGCCGACTTCGTAGGGCACCTTGGCCTGGGTCAGCTCGCGCTCGGTCTTGCCGATCGAGCTGATCTCCGGAATCGTGTAGATACCGGTCGGCACGTCGTCAACGAAACGCCAGCTGTCGTTCTCCATGATGCTGCCGGCGGCCGAGCGGCCCTGGTCGTAGGCGGCACTGGCCAGCGACGGCCAGCCAATCACGTCACCGGCGGCGTAGACGTTCGGCAACTCCGTGCGGTAGTGCTCGTCGACATGGATCTGGCCACGGTTGTTGGCCTTGATACCGATGTTTTCCAGGCCCAGCTTGTCGGTATTGCCGGTACGACCGTTGCACCACAGGAAGGCGTCGGCCTTGATCTTCTTGCCGGACTTCATGTGCAGGATCACCGCGTTCTCGGTGCCCTCGACCCGCTCGTACTCTTCGTTGTGGCGAATGAGCACGTTGTTGGTACGCAGGTGGTAGGAGAGCGCGTCGGAGATCTCATCGTCCAGGAAGCTGAGCAACTGGTCGCGAGTGTCGATCAGATCGACCAGCACGCCGAGGCCGCTGAAGATCGAGGCGTATTCGGTGCCGATAACGCCGGCGCCGTAGATGATGATGCGGCGCGGCGTATGGGTCAGTTTGAGAATGGTGTCGCTGTCGTAGATGCGCGGGTGATTGAAGTCGACATCCGCCGGACGATAGGGACGCGAACCCGTGGCGACGATGATCTGCTTGGCCACCAGACGCTCAACCGCGCCGTTCAGGCAGACCACTTCGATGCAATGCTCATCGGCGAAGCTGGCGGTACCGAAGAAGGTGGAAATGCGGTTGCGCGCGTAATAGCTGGTGCGCGAGGTGACCTGCTTGCCAATGACCTTCTCGGCGCTTTTCAGCACGTCCTGGAACGAGAACCAGCGCGGCTCGCCAATCTGGCGGAACAGCGGGTTATTGTTGTACTGCATGATCTGGCGAACGGAATGTCGCAACGCCTTGGACGGGATGGTCCCCAGGTGGGTGCAGTTGCCCCCCACCAGCGGACGCTCGTCCACCACTGCGATCTTGCGTCCCGAACGCACCGCGTTCATCGCCGCGCCTTCACCCGCCGGGCCCGTGCCCAGCACCACTACGTCGAAGTTGTAGACCGCCATGTGTACTCCTTAATAACGCGCCTGGGCGGCACGTCCATGGAAACTGCCCTGCGCACGGTGCCGGGCCTTGTCTGTCCCGGCCGTACCGGGGCGGCGCGCAAGGCGCCGGTTTGCATCAGCGCCGGGTGGCGTCGTAGGCCAGGTCGGGGCTGACCGCTTTCTCGGCGTTAACCTCTTCGCATTTCTGCCGGTTACCACCGCAGATGGAGCATTCCTTCTCGATACCCAGCGCGGCGATGCCACCGCACGAACCGGCCAGCGGCTTGCGGCCGGCCATAACACCTGCCGACATCCCGAGGACGACCAGCAGCATGACAATCAGTGTGACGAGCCAGATCATGGTGCGACTCCTTGCGTTGCAAACAACGCATCGAATGCGGAACTCCCCTGTGAGACGAAGTCTTCGCCTTCACGGGTAACAAACAACGCCGCAATCCCTTGAGCTTCGGCGAAACGCAATCCCTCATCCGGACCCAGTACCATCAGCAGGGTAGACAGGCCGTCCGCCTCGCGGGCGGAGGGCCTGAGCACCGTGACAGCGGCCAGTTTATGGCTTATCGGCGCGGCCTGGCGAGGGTCCAGGGTATGGGAGAAACGTTTACCGTCCCGCTCGAAATAATTGCGGTAGTCACCGGATGTGGAAACCGACAGCCCGTCCAGCGCCACGATTTGCTGCACGGCGCGCACATCGGCATGCGGCGCTTCAATCGCGATCCGCCAGGGCGAACCGTCGGGCTTGTGGCCCAGCGCCTTCAGCTCCCCGGTGACTTCCACCAGATAACTGCCGATGCCTTGCGCTTCGAGCAATGCAGCGATGCGATCCACGGTGTAGCCGGCCGCGACACTGTTCAGATCGACCTGAACGGCGTCGCTGTCCTTGCACAAGCGATCATCCTGTACCTGCACACGCCGGTAGCCGTACTGCTCGCGAACAGCCATCAGGGCGTCTGCGTCCGGCACCTGCTGGCCCCGCGACTTGGCGCCGAAGCCCCACAGCGTAATCAGCGGTTCGAGGGTCAGATCGAAGGCGCCGTCGCTCTGCCGCGACAACTGCGTACCGTACTCGACCAGTTCGAGAACCGGCCGGGGCAGCACATGACAACCGGCCGGGGCGCGGTTGAACGCTTCCAGATCGGAGTCGGCCCGGTAGGTAGACATCTGCTTGTCGACCTCGGCCAGGATGACTTCAACCTCGCGCTGCAGCACCTCCCGCTTCGGTGACGAAGCGGCCTGCACGTACTTGATCGAATAGGTGCTGCCCATGGTCGGGCCGCCGAAGGTTTCCAGCGTCTCGGAAAACAGGCAGCCCGTCAGGGCTGCCGCCGAAGCGACAGCAATGACGGGCTGCAGTACAGCTCTGAGGCGCATGCTAGCCGCCAAAGTCGTCGAGCAGGATGTTATCCGGTTCGACGCCCAGCTCGGTGAGCATCTTGATCACCGAGGCGTTCATCATCGGCGGGCCGCACATGTAGAACTCGCAATCCTCGGGAGCGACGTGGCTCTTGAGGTAGTTCTCGTACAGCACGTTGTGGATGAAGCCGGTGTAGCCGGTCCAGTTGTCTTCCGGCAACGGGTCGGACAGCGCCAGGTGCCAGGTGAAGTTCGGGTTCTCCTCGGCCAGCTTGTTGAACTCGTCCACGTAGAAGGCTTCGCGCATGGAACGGGCGCCATACCAGAAGCTGATCTTGCGCGTGGATTTCAGTCGCTTGAGCTGGTCGAAGATGTGCGAACGCATCGGCGCCATGCCCGCGCCACCGCCGACGAAAACCATTTCGTTGTCGGTGTCCTTGGCGAAGAACTCACCGAAGGGTCCGTACACGGTGATCTTGTCGCCCGGCTTGAGGCTGAACACGAACGAGGACATCTTGCCGGCAGGGATTTCATCCCGGCCCGGCGGCGGCGAAGCAATACGGATATTGAACTTCACGATGCCCTTTTCGTCCGGGTAGTTCGCCATGGAGTAGGCGCGAATGGTGGTTTCATCCACCGTCGACACGTAGCGCCACATGTTGAACTTGTCCCAGTCGCCACGGTATTCGGGCTGGATGTCGAAGTCCTTGTAGTTGACCGTGTGCGCCGGGCATTCCAGCTGCACATAGCCACCGGCGCGGAAGTTCACGTCCTCTCCTTCGGGCAGACGCAGGGTCAGCTCCTTGATGAAGGTGGCCACGTTGGGGTTGGACTCGACAGTGCATTCCCATTTCTTCACGCCGAAGACTTCTTCCGGCACTTCGATCTTCATGTCCTGCTTGACCGGAGCCTGACAGGACAGGCGCCAGCCGGCAGTCGCCTCGCGGCGGGTGAAGTGCGAAGCCTCGGTGGGCAGCATTTCGCCGCCGCCACTTTCGACGATGCACTTGCACTGGGCGCAGGTACCGCCGCCACCGCAGGCCGAGGACAGGAAGATGTTGTTGGCCGCCAGGGTCTGCAACAGCTTGCCGCCGGCCGGGACGGTAATGGTCCGCTCGCCGTTGATTTCGATATTGACGTCGCCGCTGGAAACCAGCTTGGCGCGCGCCGCCAGGATGATCACCACCAGTGCAAGCACGATGACGGTGAACATGCCAATGGCAAGGAAGATTTCGTAGTTCATCTGATCATCCCGTCCTTACAGCTGCACGCCGGAGAAAGACATGAAGCCCAGCGACATCAGGCCGATGGTGATGAAGGTGATGCCCAGTCCCTGCAGCCCTTCCGGTACGTCGCTGTACTTGAGCTTCTCGCGGATACCCGCCAGCAGCGCAATGGCCAGCGCCCAGGAGAAGCCCGAGCCGACGCCGTAGACCACACTCTCGGAGAGGTTGTAGTCACGTTCCACCATGAACAGCGTGCCACCCATGATGGCGCAGTTCACGGTGATCAGCGGCAGGAACACGCCGAGGGCGTTGTAGAGCGAGGGTACGTACTTGTCGAGCAGCATCTCGAGGATCTGCACGATGGCGGCGATCACCCCGATGTAGCTGAGCAGGCCGAGGAAGGACAGGTCCACCTCGGGCAGTCCGGCCCAACTCAACGCGCCCGGCTTGAGCAGGTAGGCGTAGATCAGGTTGTTGGCCGGCACGGTGATGGCTTGCACCACCACCACTGCGATGCCCAGACCGATCGCCGTCTCCACTTTCTTGGAGATGGCGATGAAGGTGCACATGCCGAGGAAGAACGCCAGGGCCATGTTCTCGACGAACACGGCTTTGACGAACAGGCTGATGTAATGCTCCATCAGAAGGCCTCCTTGTTGGACACTTGCGGGGCCATCTTGAAGCTCGGCTGCTCGACCTGATCCTTCTTCCAGGAGCGCAGCGCCCAGATGATCAGGCCGATCAGGAAGAACGCAGACGGCGGCAGCAGCAGCAGACCGTTGGGCAGGTACCAGCCACCGTCATTCACAACCGGAATGATGGTGTAGCCGAACAGCTTGCCGGCACCGAACAGCTCGCGAATCACACCCAGCACCAGCAGCATGACGCTGTAGCCCAGGCCGTTGCCGATGCCGTCCCAGAAGGACAGTACCGGCGGATTCTGCATGGCGAACGCTTCGGCGCGCCCCATCACGATGCAGTTGGTGATGATCAGGCCGACGAACACCGAGAGCTGCTTGGACAGGGAGAAGGCATAGGCCTTCAGGATCTGGTCCACCACGATCACCAGCGAGGCGATGATCACCATCTGCACGATCATGCGGATGCTGCTGGGGATCTGGCTGCGGATCATCGAGATGAACAGGCTGGAGAAGCCGGTCACCAGGGTGAGCGCAATGGACATCACCAGCGCGGTCTTGAGGTTGGAGGTAACCGCCAGCGCCGAGCAGATCCCGAGGATCTGCAGGCCGATGGGGTTATTGGCGAAGACCGGATTGAACAGGACTTCCTTGATAGTGGGTTGCGACATGCTCACGCCTCCCCTGCACGAAGTTTTGCAATAAAGGAACCGAAGCCGTTTTCACCCAGCCAGAAATGCAGCAGGTTGTTTACACCGTTGCTGGTCAGGGTGGCGCCGGCCAGGCCGTCGACCTGGTGAATCGCCTTCGGGCTCTGCGAATCGACGTTGCCCTTGACGATCTGTACGGCCAGGTTGCCGTTCTCGTCGAACAGCGTCTTGCCGGGCCACAGCGACTTCCATCGGGGATTGTCGACTTCACCGCCCAGACCGGGGGTTTCGCCGTGCTGGTAGAAGCCGAAACCGGCCACGGTGTTCAGGTCGCCCTTGACGGCAACGAAGCCGTGCAGGGTCGACCACAGACCGTAACCACGCACCGGCAGGACCAGGGTCTGCAGCTCGCCATCGCTTTCCACCATGTACACGGTGGAGTAACGCTCGCGGCGCTTGATCGAGGCGATGTCCTGCTGGCCGGTCAGGGCCGAGGACAGCTTCGAGTCCTTGGCGGCCGCCAGCGGATCGAAGGTGGCCGGGTCGAGTTCATCGGTGAAGGTGCCGGTTTCCAGATCGACAACGCGCGCGGTGATGCGCTGTGCGTACAGATCACGCACCTCGCGGGCACTGCTGCCCTCTTTACCCAGGCCGGCGATGGCCAGGATGCTGCGCTGCTTGTCGAGCTGACGGTTGGCTTCCTGAGTCGGGCGCAGGGCCACGGCGGCACCGGCGACGAACACCGAGCAGACCAGGCAGACCAGCAGGGCCACCGTCAGGGTGCGGGCGGTGGATTCTTTCTGATTAGACATTGCGTGCCAGCCTCCGCTTGATGTTGGCCTGAACGACGAAGTGGTCGATCAGCGGTGCACACAGGTTGGCGAACAGGATCGCCAGCATCATGCCTTCGGGGAAGGCCGGGTTGACCACGCGGATCATCACGACCATCAGACCGATGACGATGCCGAACACCCACTTGCCGGTGTTGGTCATGGATGCCGACACCGGGTCGGTGGCCATGAAGATCATGCCGAAGGCGAAGCCGCCGGTGACCAGATGCCAATACCAGGGCATGCCGAACAGTGCGTTGGTGTCCGAACCGAGGACATTGAACAGGGTGCTCAGGGCGATCATGCCGATCATCACGCCGGCAACGATGCGCCAGGAAGCGATCTTGGTCAGCAGCAGCAGCGCGCCGCCGAGCAGGATGGCCAGCGTGCTGGTCTCGCCGATCGAACCGTGCATGAAGCCGAGGAAGGCATCGGTCCAGGTCAGACCGCTGGCAATCAGGCCCTCGATCCCCTGGGCAGAGGTCACGCTCAGCGCGGTGGCGCCAGCGAAGCCGTCGACCGCGGTCCACACGGCATCACCGGAGATCTGCGCCGGGTAGGCGAAGAACAGGAATGCACGACCGGTCAGCGCCGGGTTGAGGAAGTTCTTGCCGGTACCGCCAAACACTTCCTTGCCGATCACCACGCCGAAGCTGATGCCCAGCGCCACCTGCCAGAGCGGGATGCTCGGCGGCACGATCAGCGCAAACAGCACGGAGGTGACGAAGAAACCTTCGTTGACTTCATGCTTGCGGATCGAGGCGAACAGCACTTCCCAGAAGCCGCCGACAATGAAGGTCACCGCGTAGATGGGTACGAAATACATCGCGCCCTGTACGAAGTTGTCCCACAGGCTGCCCGCGTCGAAGCCGGCCAGCAGGGCGGTCAGCGCGAAGCGCCAGCCATCCTGAGCCGCCAGCAGCTCGGGGTTTTGGGCGAAGATCAGGTTGGCCTGGTAGCCGGTGTTCCACATGCCGAAGAACATGGCCGGGAAGGTGCATAACCACACGGTGATCATCATGCGCTTGAGGTCGATGCCGTCACGCACGTGAGCGGTGGTGCGGGTCACGCTGCCGGGGCGATAGAGGAAGGTGTCTACGGCTTCATAGAGCGCGTAGAACTTCTCGTACCGGCCACCTTTTTCAAAGTTGTGCTCGATCTTGTCGAGGAATGCGCGAATACCCAAGGCTTAGCCCTCCTTCTCGATGAGAGTCAGGTTGTCCCGCAGGATGGGGCCGTACTCGTACTTGCCGGCGCACACATAGCTGCACAGCGCCAGGTCCTCTTCATCGAGCTCCAGACAGCCGAGCTTTTGCGCGGTTTCGGTGTCGCCAACGATCAGGGCGCGCAGCAACTGGGTAGGCAGGATGTCCAGCGGCATCACTTCCTCGTAGTTGCCAACCGGCACCATGGCGCGTGGGCTGCCGTTGGTGGTGGTGGTGAAATTGAACAGCTTGCTGCCCATCAACTTGGAGACAAAGACGTTCAGCACCGAGTGCTTGTCCACGCCGGCGCGCATGTAATGCAGCATCTGGCGGTCCTTGCCTTCGCCCAGACAGGAAACCTGCTGGTGATAGCGACCCAGATATGCCAGCGCGCCATGGGCGGTGCGACCGCCAAAGATGGAGCCGGAGACCACGCGGGAGTTGCCCGACTGCAATTGGCCAGCGGTCAGTTCATCCAGATTGGCACCCAGGCGAGTGCGCAGCAGACGCGGCTGCTCGACCACCGGGCCGCCCAGGGCGACCACACGCTCGACGTTCAGCTCACCGGTGGTGAACAGCGCGCCGATGGCGATGACGTCCTGATAGCCGATGGTCCAGACGCTCTTGCTGGCGCTCACCGGATCGACGAAATGCACGTGGGTGCCGGCCAGACCGGCCGGATGCGGGCCGGCAAATGCCTGAGCCTGCACATTGGTCAGCTCTTCACCGGGCAGCTTCACGCCTTCGGCCTTGCACAGCTGTACCTTGGCCAGGCGCGACAGCACCTGCAGGCCCTGGGCAAAGGCTTCAGCCTGCTCGGCAATCACCACTTGCGGATCGGCCGCCAGCGGATGGGTGTCGATGGCGGTAACGAAGATGGACGACGGAACGGCATCCACGGCGGGAATCTTGCTGTACGGGCGAGTGCGCAGCGCCGTCCAGAGCCCCGACTTCTGCAGATTCTCACGAACCTGTTCGTCACTCAGCTGTCCCAGCGCTTCAATCGGGTACTGGGTGAAGCGCTCTGCGTCGTCACCGTCCAGGTCGATGACCACGGACAGCAGGACACGCTTCTCGCCACGGTGAATCGCGCTGACCACGCCGGCACCCGGTGCGGTGAAGATCACGCCCGGGTTCTTCTTGTCAGAAAACAGCTCTTGACCCAGCTTGACACGATCCCCGACCTGAACGGCCATGGTCGGTTTCATGCCGTGATAGTCGGGCCCCAGCAGCGCAACGCTGCGCACAGGCCGAGTCGGCTCGATGCGCTGCGCCGGTCCGCCGGCGATGGGCAAATCGAGCCCACATTTTATTCTGATCATCAGGATGCCTAACCAGTAGTTGAAATTTTGTTCAGCGACCTGCGCATTGGACCAAGGTCCAATTGCCTGCGGCGGAAAGCCCCGCCACATGCACAAATCCTGCCGACCCCTAAAATAGTCCGGGCGATTATAAGGATGGCCCTCAGGAAATGGCCACCGGGCGGTGGCTATTTTCTTGATCCAAAACAGTCAACCCGGTGAACGGGGGCATATTGCCGCAGTGCACAGGTGTATCCCGCGCGGCAAATCATGAGCGCGAACCCGCTTGCGAGCGGCATCGCGGATAGCCCTTCTTCGAAAGCAGCAGGCCACATATGAAAACGGGAGCCGAAGCTCCCGTTTTTTTAGCGCCCGTATTGTTAGCGCGGGAAAGCCGGCGGGTTGACCCCAGCCATGTCTTCCATCACGCGCACCACCTGGCAGCTGTAGCCGAACTCGTTGTCGTACCAGACATAGAGCACGACGCGGTTGTCGTTGCAGATGGTGGCCTCGGCGTCCACCACACCGGCGTGGCGCGAGCCGACGAAGTCGCTGGATACCACTTCCTGGGACTGCACGAAATCGATCTGCTTTTGCAGTTCCGAGTGCATGGCCATCTGGCGCAGGTACTCGTTGACTTCTTCGCGATCGGTGGCCTTCTCCAGGGTCAGGTTGAGGATGGCCATGGAGACGTTCGGCGTCGGCACGCGGATGGCGTTGCCGGTCAGCTTGCCCTTGAGCACCGGCAGCGCCTTGGCGGCGGCGGTGGCGGCACCGGTTTCGGTGATCACCATGTTCAGGGCGGCGGAGCGGCCCCGACGGCTGCCCTTGTGGAAGTTGTCGATCAGGTTCTGGTCGTTGGTGTACGAGTGAACGGTTTCGACGTGACCGTTGACGATGCCGTAACGGTCATTGATCGCCTTGAGCACCGGCACGATGGCGTTGGTGGTACAGGACGCCGCGGAGACGATCTTGTCGTCGGCGGTGATTTCGCCGTGGTTGATGCCGTGCACGATGTTCTTCAGCGCGCCCTTGCCCGGCGCGGTGAGGATCACGCGATCCACACCCGGGCACTTAAGGTGCTGACCCAGACCTTCGGCATCGCGCCACTTGCCGGTGTTGTCGACCAGCAGGGCATTCTTGATGCCGTACCGGGTGTAGTCGACGGAAGCCGGATCGTTGGAATAGATCACCTGGATCAGGTTGCCGTTGGCGGTGATGGTGCTGTTTTCCTCGTCGATGACGATGGTGCCGTCGAACGGACCATGCACCGAGTCGCGACGCAGCAGGCTGGCACGCTTGGCCAGATCGTTCTCGGCGCCCTTGCGCACGACGATGGCACGCAGGCGCAGGCCGTCGCCGCCACCGGTCTTCTCGATCAGGATGCGCGCCAGCAGGCGGCCGATACGACCGAAGCCGTACAGCACCACATCGGTGCCCTCGCGCTTCTCGCCACGCTTGCTGGCCAGGCTGCCCAGCTCTTCGCGCACAAAGGCGGCCAGGTCGGTGCCACCGCTGGTCTTGAATTTGGCGACCATCTTGCCCAGGTCGACCGATACGGCGCCCAGATTCATTTCGGTCATGGTCTTGAGAATGGTGTAGCTGTCGGGCACGGACAGCTCGTCTTCGCCGCTCAGGCGGTGACGGGCGAAGCGGTGCGCCTTGAGAATGGCGATCACCGAGCGGTTGATCAGGCCGCGGCCAAAGATCGAAGTCACCACATTGTTGTTGCGGTAGAGCTGGCCAATCAGCGGAATCATGGCCTCAGCCAGAGCTTCGCGGTCGATCCACTCACCAAGACATTGGTCGGGCTTCTGAGTCACGGGCAAATACCTTCGCTACATGTAGGACGGAAAAAAAGGGGCTACATTATGCCCGCGACCCACAGACGGGGCAATTGGCGTGGGCAACCGGAAGCTTAGCGCTTGCCGCTTGGAGCTACCCTCGCTGGCGCTTACACTTGCCCACTTTCGTTCCCGATCCGAGTCGCCCGTGTCCGTACTGCGTCTTCCGACCTTGCCATCCGCGACAGGCAAACAGCACTGGGGCAACCTGCCCGGCGCTGCCCTGTCCCTGGCCATCGCCGAGGCCGCCAGCGCGGCCGGCCGGCGCCTCACCCTGCTGCTGACCCCCGACAGCCAGAGCGCCGAACGCCTGAAGGAAGAACTCGCCTTCTTCGCCCCGACCCTGCCGGTGCTGCATTTTCCCGATTGGGAAACCCTGCCCTACGACCAGTTCTCGCCGCACCAGGACATCATTTCCCAGCGCATCGCGACCCTCTATCGGTTGCCGGAAATTCGCCACGGCATCCTGGTCGTACCGATCAACACCGCGCTGCACCGCCTGGCGCCGACCCGTTTCCTGCTCGGCCGCAGCCTGGTGCTGGATGTCGGCCAGCGCCTGGATGTCGAAGAGATGCGCGGCCGCCTGGAAGCCGCCGGCTATCGCTGTGTGGAGACTGTCTACGAACACGGCGAATTCGCCGTGCGCGGCGCCCTGCTCGACCTGTTCCCGATGGGCAGCGACACGCCCTACCGCATCGATCTGTTCGATGACGAGATCGAGACGCTGCGTACCTTTGATCCGGAAAACCAACGCTCGGTGGACAAGGTCGACTCCATTCGTCTGCTGCCGGGGCGCGAATTCCCGCTGGACAAGAAGTCGGTCAGCGACTTTCGCGGGCGCTTCCGCGAGCGCTTCGATGTGGATTTTCGCCGCTGCCCGATCTACCAGGATCTGAGTACCGGCATTACCCCCGCCGGAATCGAGTACTACCTGCCGCTGTTCTTCGAGGAAACCTCGACGCTGTTCGACTATCTGCCCGAGGACACCCAGGTGTTTTCCCTGCCGGGCATCGAGCAGGCCGCCGATCAGTTCTGGCACGACGTGCGCAACCGCTACGAGGATCGGCGCCTGGACCCGGAGCGCCCGGTGCTGCCTCCGGCGGAACTATTCGTGGCGGTGGAAAACTGCTTCGCGCGCCTCAAGCATTGGCCACGCGTGGTGGCCGACACCCAGGATGTGCAGAGCGGCGCCGGCCGCGAGCGCTTCCCGGCCCAGCCATTGCCGGACCTGGCGCTGCAGGCCAAGGCCGTCGAACCACTGGCCGCACTGCGCCGCTTTCTCGAGGAATATCCCGGCCGCGTGCTGTT
>DATJDB010000177.1:0-15026 GCA_035497635.1 Pseudomonas sp.
TGGCGCGGATAGAGTGCGGCAAAGTGGCAGAGAAGAGCACGGTCTGGCGGCTGGCCGGCATGGCTTGGAAGATCACTTCCAGATCGTCCATGAAGCCGAGCTTGAGCATTTCGTCGGCTTCGTCCAGCACCAGGAAGCCGATGGTCGACAGCAACTGGTCGTTACGGCTCAGGTGGTCGACGAGACGGCCCGGGGTGGCAACGATGATCTGTGCGCCCTGGCGCAGAGCCTTGAGCTGCGGACCCATGGGCGCGCCGCCGTATACGGCGACCACGCTGACACCCGACAGGTGCTTGGAATAGGTTTCGCAGGCGGTGGCCACTTGCAGGGCCAGCTCGCGGGTCGGTGCCAGGATCAGCGCCTGGGGCTCGCGACGGGCCGGATCGATCTTGGACAGCATCGGCAGACAGAAGGCCGCGGTCTTGCCGGTACCGGTCTGCGCCTGGCCAATCATGTCGTGGCCATCGAGGATGACCGGAATGGCCTGGGCCTGAATGGGAGACGGTTCTTCGTAGCCGGCCGCGACGATGGCGGACAGAACGGAGGGATGAATACCGAGCGCGGCGAAGCCGCCGGTTTCCTGAGTCATGGGGTTGCCTCTTTGCATTCGCAAACACCCATGAGCAAGACTGCGTATGCCGTGATCGACCTTGTGGGTCACCCTGGCAGCCTGGCGGCGAGGATTTGCGATGTGGATGAATGAAACGACGAAGGTAGGCCGCGAAGCGGACCTGTAGCGAAGCGATGCTTCGTAGAACCTGATCGGAGCCGCATATGCGACCGGCGCGCACTATACCGGAATTGTCGGTTGCCTGTGCGCTTTTTTTGCCGGACTTGTCGCCCCTCGACGAATGTTGCCGGGGGCCGGTCTTTTAACCTGGAGCGCAACCTGGGCCGCCACCGAGACCCTGCTGACCGGTGTAACGCCGGCTCAGCAGGGTTCGGACACTGCGGGAATTCCGGCTAGGCGCCTCGCTGGCTGACCCGGAACTGGCCGACCAGTCGCTGCAGACGGTTGGCGGTATGCCGCACCCGCTCGGCGCTGCCGGCCAGCCCGCCGAGGGTATGCCCCATGTCGCCGGCGGCCTGCTCCACACTACGGATGCTCTGCCCGTAATGCAGGCTGCGCTGGTTGAGCTGCTGGATGATCTCGAACATGCGCTGCACCCGCTCATGCAACTGGCCGTTATCCCCACCCTCTGTCTCGCTGTGCTGCAGGCGCGCATCGACGTCCTTGACCCCCGTCTCCATGCTCTGCACTTCGCGGCGGGTTTCGGCCTGCAGGCTTCCGACCAGCGTGCCGATGTTCTCGGCCGCCTGCGCCGTGCGCTGCGCCAGGGTGCGTACTTCCCCGGCGACCACGGCGAAACCGCGCCCATGCTCACCGGCACGGGCCGCCTCGATGGCCGCATTGAGGGCCAGCAGGTTGGTCTGCGCGGTGATGTCGGCGATCAGCCCGACGATGCCGTCGATTTCCGCCATGCGGCTGTCCAGGCGCTGTACGCCGAGGGCGGAACGTTCCATCACGTCGCGGATCGAGCGGGTACCGTTGCGCACCTGCTCGAAGCGTTCGCGCGCGCCAGCCACCACCGCGTCCATGGCGCTTTTCATCTCGCCGGCCGTGCTGGCCGCCTGCTGGATTTCGCCGAGCTGCTCCTCGACCAACAGCAACAGCCGGTGGATTTCTTCGTTGACCCCACGACTGGTGCCGGCCGCCTCGCCGCTGCACTCCAGCATCTGCGCGTTGGTATCGCGTACCTGGGCGGAGGCCTGGATGACCTCGCCCACCAGGTTGTCCAGGCTGTCGATCAGGCTGTTGATCCAGCGCCCCATGTCGCCGCTCTCGTCGCTGCCCAGTTGCGTCCGATCCAGGCGCTGGCTCAGGTTGCCACCACCCTCGGCGATGGTGCGCACCACGCCGGTCATGCGCCGCAGGCGCGCGGCCAGGCGGTTCGGCCCGAACGCGGCGAAGGCCCAGGCGCCGAGCAGCAGCAGGCCGAAGTCCGCGACATCCAGTGCCCAGCCGGAAAGCCCGCCAAGGTGTTGCAGACCGATGCGCAGGCCGAACAGCGTGAGCACGGTGGCCAGGTAGGTCTTCATCAAGCCGTAGGCCAGCGAGCGACGCCGGTAGACCTCTTCCAGATCGGCCTCGCACATCATGCCCCAGCGATCCGGCGAGCCGGGCAACTGGAAGGTGACGCCCTTGCCGAGCACCGGAATGTGCCGGTAGTCCGAGTAGCCCGGATAGTTGACGAACAGGTTCTGGCCACGCGCGATGGTTTCCCGCACGCCGGGGTGCAGTTCGCCGGTGGCCGGGTCAGTGAAGCGCAGTTCCAGTTCGGTGTGCTGTTGCACACGCACCGCGCCCCATGCGGTGTGCACACCGCCCTTGAGGTTCTCGCCAAGACTGAAGGTGTCATCCTCGAAGCGCGAGCGTGACAGCGCGGTGCCGGCGGTGATCGCCGGATCGAAACGTGACTCGACCATGAACAGGTAGTTGTCGCCGGAATCGGGGTAGACGTGCCCGGCTTCGCGCTGGATCAGATCGCCCAGCACATCGTTGGGCACGCGCGCGCACAGGCAACCCTGGCTTTGGCCGTCGACCAGGATCGGCTGAAAGAACATCAGCGTGACCGCATCATGGAAACGCGAACTGCTGGCGCCCAGGCGCTCGGTCCAAGGATCGCGATACGGCCCATGCAGGAAGGGCTTCTTCAGGCCCTCGGCGCGCGCACGCGGCGCAGTATCGGCCAGGCCGATACGCGCTTCACTGCTGGAAGCCAGCACGCGCCCGGCGGCATCCACCACAAACAGCTCCGAGCAGTCCGGCAGTTGCCGCAGCTCGTCGCTCAGGCGCAGCGAGTCGGGGGTCGGCCAGTCCGCGCTCAGCCCCTGGGCCAGTTCGCCCAGACGCGCCCAGTGCGCCTCGCTCCACTGCTGGAGCCCTTTCATGCGCGTCTGGGCGATGCCCTCGAAGGTCTGTTCCAGCTCCGCCGCCAGTCCGCGATTCAGCCAGCAGGCCCAGCCCATGGCCAGGCGGCCGGTCTTGCCGAACCAGGGCAGCCAGCCGCGCTCGGCGGCCGACAGATTCATGTGTGCACTCGAATGGGACATCGGGATTTCCTTGCAACCGACAGCGATAACCTTTCGGTGCAGAGCAATTCCCGGACCAGCCCGAAACCCCGCCAAAATGGCGCTTGATCACCCGATTTCGCACCGTTTCGGTGCAGCTCAACAACAACAGGTCAGTATCAATGCGCCATTAACGTGCACCTCAACTGGCCGGCCGGATCGCCTCGATCAACCGCTCCAGGCTGTAACCCAGGCGCGGCTGCAGGGCTTGAGCCTGGCTGCGCAGTGCGTCGAGATCCAGGCTTTGCTCCAGCTCGGCGGGCACCAGCAACGCCACGTTGCCCTCCTTCACCGGACATTCCCAGTAATGGTGGGTGAACAGTCCCCGCAACAGCGCCGCGCCCAGCGGCTTGCCATCATCGGTGGCCCACTGGTTGATGATCAGCCAGCCGCCCGGATTGAGCTTGGCCTGGCAAGCCTCGAGGAATTTCCAGGTCAGATGCCCGGGGCCGGGCCCCATGTCGGTGTACAGATCGACGAACAGCAGGTCGGGGCGTTCGGCGCTGTCCAGTAGCTCCAGCGCGTCGCCGATGCGAATGGTCAGGCGCGGGTCGTCGTCCAGGCCGAGGAACTCCATGGCCAGGCGCGGCACGTCCGGGCGCAATTCGATGACTTCCACGTCATCCAGCGTCAGGAACTTCAGGCACGCCTGGGTCAGGGTGCCGGCACCCAGGCCGAGAAACAGCGCCGATTCCGGCGCCGGATGGGCCAGCGCGCCGAGCAGCATGGCGCGGGTGTAGTCGTACTCCAGCCAGGCCGGATCGGTGGTGAATACACAGCTCTGCTCCACTTGATCGCCGAATTCCAGGAAACGGTAGTCACCCATTTCCACCACGCGGATCAGGCCATAGGCGTCACGCACCTCGGCCAGCAGTCGTTCTTCCTGCACATCCGGCACACCGGACGGCATCTGTTCACTACTCATTGCGTCATACAACCTGCTTGCTACCGGCCAGCGCGGCCGAAAGGGTGCCTATGCTTGCCAAAGCGCGCGGGAAACACAATCGCCTCCTTCATTGGAGAGCCATCCGCATGGAGTAGCATGGGCACGTTTTCCCATTCGCCGAAGAGACGTATCGATGTCGCACGCCTGGACACCCGAGAGCTGGAGAGGCAAAGCCATCCAGCAGCAACCCGACTACCCCGACGCCGCCCATCTGGCCCGCGTGGAGAACACCCTGGCCGGTTACCCGCCGCTGGTGTTCGCCGGCGAGGCCCGCGAGCTGCGTCGCCAGTTCGCCGAGGTCACCCAGGGCCGCGCCTTTCTGCTGCAGGGCGGCGACTGCGCGGAAAGCTTCGCGGAGTTCTCCGCCGGCAAGATCCGCGACACCTTCAAGGTGCTGCTGCAGATGGCCATTGTCATGACCTTCGCCGCCGGCTGCCCGGTGGTGAAAGTCGGCCGCATGGCCGGCCAGTTCGCCAAGCCGCGCTCCTCGGGCGAAGAAACCCAGGGCGGCGTCACCCTGCCCGCCTACCGGGGGGACATCGTCAACGGCATCGAGTTCGACGCCCGCACGCGCGTGCCGGACCCGGAGCGCCTGATCCAGGCCTACAACCAGTCCACCGCCACCCTGAACCTGCTGCGCGCCTTCGCCCAGGGCGGCTTCGCCGATGTGCACCAAGTGCATCAGTGGAACCTGGATTTCATTGCCAATTCGGCACTGGCCGAAAAGTATCAGCAACTGGCCGGCCGCCTCGACGAGACGCTGGCCTTTATGCGCGCCTGCGGCCTGGACGGCGTGTCGCAGCTGCGCGAAGCCAGCTTCTTCACCGCCCACGAGGCGCTGTTGCTCAACTATGAGCAGGCCTTCGTACGCCGCGACAGCCTGAGCGGCGACTGGTACGACTGCTCGGCGCACATGCTATGGATCGGCGACCGCACCCGTCAGCCGGACGGCGCGCATGTGGAATTCCTGCGCGGAGTGGGCAACCCGATCGGCGTAAAGGTCGGCCCGAGCACCCGGCCGGATGAGCTGCTGCGCCTGATCGACATCCTCAACCCGGAGAACGATCCGGGGCGCCTCAACCTGATCGTGCGCATGGGTGCCGGCAAGGTCGAGCAGCACCTGCCGGGCCTGATCCGCGCGGTTACCGAGCAGGGTCGCCTGGTGCTGTGGAGTTCAGACCCGATGCACGGCAACACCATCAAGGCCGGCGCCTACAAGACCCGCGACTTCGCCAGCGTGCTGCAGGAGGTACGCGAGTTCTTTGCCGTGCACCGCGCCGAAGGCAGCTACCCGGGCGGCATCCATATCGAGATGACCGGGCAGAACGTCACCGAGTGCATCGGCGGCTGCCGGTCGATCACCGCAGCCGGCCTGTCGGATCGCTACCACAGCCATTGCGATCCGCGCCTGAATGCCGATCAGTCACTGGAGCTGGCGTTCATGATCGCCGAGAGCCTGAAAGGCGCGCAGGCCTGACGGGCGCCGGGGCGGTCGGCGCTGGTCCGGCCGCCAACGATGGTCAACGCATTGCGTTGAACACCCTTCTGTCGGTGACGCGATCAGCCGGTCGCCAACATTTACTTAGGCTGCTTTCTTTCCGGACCCCGTCTGTTCCATCATGCGGCGGTTCGTCCCAGCAACAGCGTGCCACTCCATGAGCGCCGTCCGATTGCGCGATCCCGCGCAAATCCTTGTCCTGATCGTTTTCACCGGCCTGATCTACTTCTGCACCGGCCTGCCGCTGGCAGTGTTGCCCGGCTATGTGCATGACAGCCTCGGTTATGGCTCGGCGCTGGCCGGGCTGGTGATCAGCGCCCAGTACCTCACCACCCTGCTCGCCCGCCCGCTGACCAGCAGCCTGTGCGACCGACTGGGTCCGCGCCGCGCAGTGATCTATGGCCTGCTGGCCTGTGCGCTGAGCGGCCTGCTGACCTGGCTGGCGATCAGTGTCGACAGCCAGCCCATCGTGACGTTGGGCGGCCTGTTACTGGGTCGCGTGCTGCTGGGCACCGCCCAGGGCCTGATAGGCACCGGCGCGCTGAGCTGGGCTATTGCCCGCGCCGGGGTGGAACACACCGCCCGGGTGATCTCCTGGAACGGCGTCGCCGTCTACGGCGCCATCGCCATCGGCGCCCCGCTGGGCATGGCCCTGGCCGATCGCTTCGGCGTCTGGACACTGGGTGCCGTGACCCTCACGCTGGCGCTTGGCGGTCTGCTCGTGATCCGCGGCCAACCGACCCTGCCGCTCAGCAGCGAGGCCCGCCTGCCCTTTCGCCGTGTGTTCAATCGCGTGCTGCCGGGTGGCCTGACGCTGGCGCTGGGCACCCTCGGCTACGGCACGCTGTCCACCTTCGTGGCGCTGTACTTCACCAGCCGCGGCTGGGACGGCGCCGGCTACGCGCTGAGTGCCTTCGGCGCCGCCTTCATTGGCGCGCGACTGCTGTTCTCCGGCGCCATCGGCCGCTGGGGCGGTTATCGGGTGGCGCTGGCCTGCCTGGGTGTGGAATTGCTCGGACTGCTGCTGATCTGGCTGGCGCCGGGACCGGCGCTGGTATTCGTCGGCGCGGCCTTGACCGGGCTGGGCCTGTCGCTGCTGTATCCGGCGTTGGCGGTGGAAGTCATCCAGCAGGTATCGGCATCGAACCGCAGCTCGGCGCTGGGCGCCTTTGCGCTGTTCTTCGACCTGGCGCTGGGCGTGGCCGGCCCGCTGATGGGACTGCTGGTACCGCTGAGCGGCCTGGCGGGTCTGTTCGCCATCTCCGCGCTGTTTGCGGTGATCGGTCTGGGAATGGGGGTTCGGCTGCTGGTGGGCGCGCAACGCGGTTGAGCGCTGGTGTCATCGCTGCATAGCCTCGGCTCCGTCGGCCGGCCTAAAGCCGGCCCTACACGGGCAATTCCCCGGCCCGGATTGGTGCCCCTGTGTAGGGCCGGGTTTGTCCCGGCCAAGGGCGGCGGCAGCCGCCCCCGGTGCACAGCCTCGGCTCCGTCGGCCGGCGTAAAACCGGCCCTACAGAAGCAATTCCTCGGCCCGGATTGGTGCCCCTGTGTAGGGCCGGGTTTATCCCGGCCAAGGGCGGCGGCAGCCGCCCCCGGTGCACAGCCTCGGCTCCGTCGGCCGGCGTAAAGCCGGCCCTACAGAAGCAATTCCTCGGCCCGGATTGGTGCCCCTGTGTAGGACCGGGTTTGTCCCGGCCAAGGGCGGCGGCAGCCGCCCCCGGTGCCCAGCCTCAGATCAGCGCCAGACCACGGGCCAGATCCTTGCGGATGTCTTCCAGGTCTTCCAGGCCGACGGCGACACGGATCAGGCTGTCGCTGATACCGGCGGTGGCACGAACCTCGGGGCTGAGGCGACCGTGGGAAGTGCTGGCCGGGTGGGCGATGGTGGTCTTGGTATCACCGAGGTTGGTGGTGATGGAAATCATGCGGGTCGCATCGATCACCTTCCAGGCGTTTTCCTTGCCGCCCTTCACCTCGAAGCTCACCACCGCACCAAAACCAGTCTGCTGACGCTTGGCCAGCTCATGCTGCGGGTGACTGGGCAGGCCGGCGTAATAGACGCGTGCCACCTGCGGCTGCTGCTCCAGCCATTCGGCGATGGCCTGGGCGCTTGCGCAATGGGCCAGCATCCGCACCTTGAGGGTTTCCAGCCCCTTGATGAACAGCCAGGCGTTGAACGGGCTGAGGGTCGGGCCGGCAGTGCGCAGGAAACCGACGATTTCCTGCATCAGCTTGGCGGAGCCGGCAACCACGCCACCCAGGCAGCGGCCCTGGCCGTCGATGTACTTGGTGGCGGAATGGATGACGATATCGGCACCCAGCGCCAGCGGCTTCTGCAGCACCGGCGTGCAGAAGCAGTTGTCGACCGCCAGCAGCGCGCCATGCGCGTGGGCCACGTCGGCCAGGGCGGCGATATCCACTAGCTCGGCCAGCGGGTTGGACGGCGATTCGACGATGAACAGCTTGGTGTTCGGCTTGCTGGCTTTCGCCCAACCGTCCAGGTCGGCCAGCGGCGGATAGTCCACAGAAATGCCGAAGCGCTTGAAGTACTTGTCGAACAGGCTGATGGTCGAGCCGAACACGCTGCGCGAGACCAGCACATGGTCACCCGTGCTGCACAGGCTCATCACCATGGCGAGGATGGCTCCCATGCCGGAGGCGGCGGCAACCGCCTGTTCGGCCCCTTCCATCGCGGCGATGCGCTCCTCGAAGGTGCGCACCGTGGGGTTGGTGTAGCGGGAATAGACATTGCCCGGCTCTTCGCCGGCAAAGCGTTTGGCGGCATCGGCCGCGCTGCGGAATACATAGCTGGAAGAGAGAAACAGCGCCTCGCTGTGCTCACCTTCGGGCGTGCGGTGCTGGCCCGCACGTATCGCCAGGGTATCCGGACCCACGTCGCGCAGATCACTGTCGAGCCGGCCGGCATCCCATTCTTTCGTCATTGCAATACACCTTGGGTGGCGGCGCATCCGGCACGGCGACCGCGCCGCCGCCCGGTGCGTCAAATCAGTTGTTGAACAGGTCGATGATGGCGTTGACCGTGTGCTGCTTGCTCATGCTCAGGTCGTTGCGCGCCTGATCGATGCGCTGCAGGTAGGCGTCGTCCACGTCGCCGGTGACGTATTTGCCATCGAACACCGCGCAGTCGAACTCGTCGATCTTCACCTTGCCGCCGCCCACTGCTTCCTTGAGGTCGGCCAGGTCCTGGTAGACCAGCCAGTCGGCGCCGATCAGCTCGGCGATCTCTTCGGTGGTGCGGTTGTGGGCGATCAGTTCATGGGCGCTGGGCATGTCGATGCCGTACACGTTCGGGTAGCGTACCTCCGGTGCCGCCGAGCAGAAATAGACCTTCTTGGCACCGGCGTCGCGGGCCATCTGGATGATCTGCTTGCAGGTGGTACCGCGCACGATGGAGTCGTCCACCAGCATGACGTTCTTGCCACGGAACTCAAGGTCGATGGCGTTGAGCTTCTGGCGCACGGATTTCTTGCGCGCCGCCTGGCCGGGCATGATGAAGGTGCGGCCGATGTAGCGGTTCTTCACGAAGCCCTCGCGGAACTTCACGCCCAGGTGATTCGCCAGCTCCAGCGCCGAGGTGCGGCTGGTGTCGGGAATCGGGATGATCACATCGATGTCATGGCCCGGGCGCTCGCGGCGGATCTTGTCGGCCAGCCGCTCGCCCATGCGCAGACGCGCCTTGTACACCGACACGCCGTCCATGATGGAGTCGGAACGCGCCAGGTAGACGTATTCGAAAATGCACGGGGTCAGGCGCGGGTTCTGCGCGCACTGGCGGGTGTACAGCTTGCCGTCCTCGGTGATGTACACCGCTTCGCCCGGCGCCAGGTCGCGGATCAGCGTGAAGCCCAGCACATCGAGGGCGACGCTTTCCGAGGCAATCATGTACTCGACGCCTTCATCGGTATGACGCTGACCAAAGACGATCGGACGAATGCCGTTCGGGTCGCGAAAGCCGACCACGCCGTAGCCGGTGACCATGGCGACCACCGCGTAACCGCCCCGGCAACGCTCGTGCACTTTGGAAACGGCGGCGAAGATGTCCTCTTCACTGGGGCGCAGCTTGCCGCGCAGCGCCAGCTCGTGAGCGAACACGTTGAGCAGCACTTCGGAGTCGGAATTGGTGTTCACGTGACGCAGGTCGGCGGCGTAGATTTCCTGCGCCAGCTGTTCGACGTTGGTCAGGTTGCCGTTGTGCGCCAGGGTGATGCCGTAGGGCGAGTTCACGTAGAATGGCTGCGCCTCGGCGGAGCTGGAACTGCCGGCGGTCGGGTAGCGGACATGGCCGATGCCGATGGCACCTTCCAGCTCCTGCATGTGCCGCTGGCGGAACACGTCGCGCACCAGGCCGTTTTCCTTGCGCATGTGCAGATGACCGTTTTCACAGGTCACGATACCGGCGGCATCCTGGCCGCGGTGCTGGAGCACGGTAAGCGCGTCATACAGCGCCTGATTGACGTTCGACTTGCCGACGATACCGACGATGCCACACATGTGACGCAACCTCACTCATGAATCATGGAGAGAGCCAGGGCTCTCTATTAGCGGCCAGCCGCGCCAAATTGCTGCGCGGCGGCTGAACCCTCGATCATCCACTGACCAACGTTGTTGAGGATCAGGTTCTTGGACCAGTCCGCCACTATCAGGAAGTGCGGCACCAGTGAAGATTCCCGCCACCAGATGTCCTGCTGCACCGGTGCCAGACTGAGCAGCCCGACCAGCACCACGACCAGCAGCGCGCCACGGGCCACGCCGAAGACCATGCCCAGCAGGCGATCCGTGCCGGTCAGGCCGGTGGCATGCACCAGCTGCCCCAGCACGAAATTGATCAGCGCACCGACCAACAGGGTGGCCACAAACAGGATGGCGCAGGCGGCGATGGTACGCGCGGACGGCGTCTCGATATAGCCACCCAGATGTTCGGCCAGCGCGCCGCCGAACAGCCAGGCGATGGCGCCGGCGACGATCCAGATGACCAGTGACAGGGCTTCCTTGATGAAGCCGCGCCGGAGGCTGATCAATCCGGAAACCAGTATGACGGCGATGATTGCCCAATCGACCCAGGAGAACGACACGGTGATGGAGGCCAACGAGAAAAAGGGGCCGGCATTTTAACAGAGCTACAGGCCAGCGGCAGGCCTTCGACAGGGTGTTTTTTCAGCCGCGCTCGGGCTGGAAACGCACCACTTTGCCGTCAAGCTTGTGCTGGCGATGCAACTGGTCGCGCAGGCGCTTGGCCTCGGCATTCTCGATGACTGGCCCGACGAACACCCGGTTCCAGTTCTCGAAGATACGCACGTAGGCGTTATAGCCCTGGGCACGCAGGGTCTTCTGCAGTTTCAGCGCATTGTCGCGATTGCTGAAGCTCGCCAATTGCACGGACCAGGTGACGGGCAGGCTGTTGGCATCCAGACGCGCTTCAGGCGCCTTGCGCACTGTTGGCGCCGGTTTGGCTGTGGCCCTTGGCGCAGGGGCAGGCGTGGTGCGCGGCTCGGCGGAACTGACCGGCGGCAATGGCAGCGCACCGATCGGCGCGGCCGGTTCGGCCGGTACCGGCTCATCCGGCAGGGGTTCGGGGACCGGGACCGGCACCGTACGAATGTCCGGCAACGCCGGCATCGGCGGCATGGGCGGCGCCTCGACCCGTACATGACGCAGCTCGTCCTCGCGGGTCAGCAGCATGGGCAGAAAGATCACCGCCAGCGCCACCAGCACCAGCGCGCCGACGATTCGTTGCTTGAGTCCCCGGTCCAGCAAAGCCATCTCTCACTCCTTGGTTCAGCGCGAAGGCGCGATCAGCTGTCTTTGCGTTCCGCCTGGTCGAGCCACTCCAGGGCTGCGGCCACGCTGTAGAACGATCCGAACACCAGCACCTCGTCATCCTCGCTCGCCTCGACGCAGCGGGCTTCCAGCGCCGCGCCAATCGACGGATAGCTGACAACTTGCGCGCCGCGCGTGCGCAGCGCGGCTTCCAGCGCCGCGCCGCTACGCGTGCGCGGCGTGGGCAGATCGGCCACGGCCCAGCTGTCGATCTTGGCCAGCAGCGGGTCGAGCACGCCGTCCAGATCCTTGTCGGTCAGCAGGCCAAACACCGCCAGGCGCCGTCCGGCGCGCGTTTCCAGTCGTTCAGCGAGGTAGGCGGCGGCGTGGGGATTATGGCCGACATCCAGTAGCAGCGACACGGTACGACCCTGATAGCGAAGCGTGCGCCGATCCAGGCGGCCGGTGACACGCGCCGAATTCAGCGCCTGCTTCAACCGTTCCGGACGCCAGGGCTGATCGAGCAGTGCATATGCCTGCAAGGCCAGAGCGGCGTTCTGCATCGGCAAATTCAGCAGCGGCAGATCCTGCAGGGTCAGCGACGCGCCGTGCGCATCCCTGCCCCGCCACTGCCAGCGACCAGCCACGATGCTCAGGTCGAAATCGCGACCGCGCAGCCAAAAGGGTGCGCCCAGCGCACTAGCGCGCTGCTCCAACGCGGCCGGCGGCTGCGGATCACCACAGAGCGCCGGTTTGCCCGCACGAAAAATGCCGGCTTTCTCGACGGCCACGGAATCGCGACTGTCACCCAACCATTCGCTGTGATCTACGGCGATGCTGGTCACCAGTGCCAGATCGGCATCGACCAGATTGACGGCATCCAGACGCCCGCCCAGCCCGACTTCCAGCACCGCGAAATCCAGCGCAGCGCGCTCGAACAGCCAGAAGGCCGCCAGGGTACCCATCTCGAAATAGGTCAGGGAAATCTCGCCGCGTGCCTGCTCGACCGCCGCGAAGGCGGCACAGAGGTCGGCATCGCTGGCATCCTGATCATCGATGTGCACCCGCTCGTTGTAACGCAGCAGGTGCGGCGAACTGTAGACACCGACGCGATGCCCCTGGTCGCGCAGCAGCGCGGCCAGCAGCGCACAGGTGGAGCCCTTGCCGTTGGTGCCGGTAACCGTGATCACCGTCGAGGCGGGCCGTCCCAGGCCGAGACGCCGGGCCACCTCGCCGGCGCGCTCCAGCCCCATGTCGATGGCGCTGGGGTGCAGCTGTTCGAGGTAGCTCAGCCAGTCGGCGAGGGTCTTCATGCGTAGCGAGGCACTTCCACCGGAGTCGGCAGGTTCATGAACTGCGCCAGCATGCGGGCCAGACGCTCGCGCAGCTCATGGCGCGGGATGATCAGGTCGATGGCGCCGTGGGCCAGCAGGAACTCGCCACGCTGAAAGCCTTCCGGCAGCTTCTCGCGTACGGTCTGCTCGATCACGCGCGGGCCGGCGAAGCCGATCAGGGCACGCGGCTCGCTGATGATGACATCGCCGAGCATGGCCAGACTGGCGGACACGCCGCCGTAGACCGGGTCGGTCAGCACCGAAATGAACGGAATGCCTTCCTCGCGTAGGCGCGCCAGCGCGGCGGAGGTCTTGGCCATCTGCATCAGGGAAATCAGCGCTTCCTGCATGCGCGCGCCACCCGAGGCGGAGAAGCACACGAAGGGAATGCGTTGTTCCAGAGCCACGTTGGCGGCGCGCACGAAGCGCTCACCGACGATCGAACCCATGGAGCCGCCCATGAAGGAGAACTCGAAGGCCGCCGCCACGATCGGCATACCCTGCAGCTGACCACGCATGGCCACCAGGGCGTCCTTCTCGCCGGTGTCGCGCTGCGCGGCGACCAGGCGGTCCTTGTACTTCTTGCTGTCGCGGAACTTCAGACGGTCCACCGGCTCCAGGTCGACGCCCAGCTCCTCACGACCTTCCGGGTCCAGGAACATGTTCAGACGAGTGCGCGCATTGATGCGCATGTGGTGGTCGCACTTGGGGCAGACGTCCAGGTTCTTTTCCAGCTCGGGCTTGTACAGCACCGCATCGCAGGAGGGGCACTTGTGCCACAGACCTTCCGGAACCGAGCTCTTCGTAACCTCGGAACGCATGATCGAAGGGATCAGCTTGTCTACCAGCCAGTTGCTCATCGTTGTTCTCCGCAGCTTCGATACCCGAGGCGCCGCACGCCTGGGATGAATTCTCATTATTTGTCAGCGCCAGCCCCGGGTTCGCCCCGAGCCTCGGCTCTGCCGACGACTGGAGCTAAAGACGGCCGCGCCACCGCGCTCGTCACATGCCGTTGCCAGCCTCGCGCACGCGCTGGATGAACGCCGCCACCTTCGCGGCGTCCTTGATGCCCCGGGAGGCTTCCACCCCGCCGCTGACATCCACGCCATATGGGCGCACCGAGGATATGGCCTCAGCCACGTTATCGGGCGTCAGTCCGCCGGCCAGGATCAATGGCCGGGACAGGTCGGCGGGAATCAGGTTCCAGTCGAAGCGTTCGCCTGTGCCGCCCGGTACGCCAGGCACATAGGCATCCAGCAGGATCGCCCGCGCGCCGCTGAAACGGGCCGTCTCGGCGCGCAGGTCATCACCCGGACGCACGCGCAGCGCCTTGAACCAGGGGCGACCATGCCCTTCGCATTGCTCCGGCGTCTCATCGCCATGGAACTGCAGCAGATCCAACGGCACGGCATCCAGCACTTCGCCGATGAAGCAGCGGCTGGCATTGACGAACAGGCCGACGCTGGTCACGAACGGCGGCAGTGCCGCCAGGATGGCGCGCGCCTGGCGCACATCCACGACACGGGGGCTTTTGTCGTAGAACACCAGTCCGATGGCATCGGCACCGGCCTCGGCGGCAAGCAGCGCATCCTCGATACGGGTAATGCCACAGATCTTGCTGCGAACGACCACGATAGGCTCCTCTGAAACAGGGCTGGATGGTAGCAGCGCAGGCGACCCGTGTCAGTCCGGCAGGGCGGAGAGGAAATGCGGCCCCAAGTAGCGCTGCGGCAGTTCGAATTCCGGCGGGTATTCGACCTGTATCAGATACAGACCATAAGGATGCGCGGTGACGCCACCGGCACGCCGGTCCCGGGCAGCCAGGATCTCGCTGATCCACTCCACCGGCCGCTCGCCGGCACCGATGGTCATCAGCACACCGGCGAAGTTGCGCACCATGTGATGCAGGAAGGCGTTGGCGCGCACATCCAGCACGATGAAGCGGCCATGCTCGATGACGTTGAAGTGATGAACCGTCTTGATCGGCGACTTGGCCTGGCATTTCAGGGCTCGGAACGAGCTGAAATCATGCGTGCCCACCAACAGTCGGGCCGCCTCACGCATGCGCTCCACATCCAGCGGACGGTGATTCCAGGTAATTTCCTCGGCCAGGTGGGCAGGACGCACCGGATCGTTGTAAATCACGTAACGATAGCGGCGCGCGCAGGCCTTGAAGCGCGCATGGAAATGCGCCGGCATGACCCTGGCCCAACACACGCTGATATCGCCGGGCAGATTGGCGTTGGCACCCATCACCCAGGCCTGCAACGGCCGCTCGACCGATGTGTCGAAATGCACCACCTGGCCGCTGGCGTGCACCGAGGCATCCGTGCGCCCG
>DATJDB010000178.1:0-13187 GCA_035497635.1 Pseudomonas sp.
GTGTCGGCGAGGTCGCGCACGATCTGTTCGACGTCCTTGCCCACGTAGCCGACTTCGGTGAAGCGCGTGGCTTCCACTTTCACGAAGGGCGCATTGGCCAGCGTCGCCAGGCGGCGTGCGATTTCGGTCTTGCCCACGCCGGTGGGGCCGATCATCAGGATGTTTTTCGGCGTGACCTCGTTGCGCATGTCCGGCTCAAGCTGCATGCGCCGCCAGCGGCTGCGCAGCGCGATCGCCACGGCGCGCTTGGCGTCCTGCTGGCCGATGATGTGGCGGTTGAGTTCGTGAACGATCTCGCGGGGGGTCATGGACATGCGGTTACTCCGGAAATGGCGCGATCAGGCCGGGTCGCGATCAGACCGCGGAATCCAGCTCTTCGAGGGTCAGGTTCTGATTGGTGAAGACACAGATGCTGCCGGCGATGTTCAGCGCGGTTTCCGCGATTTCGCGGGCGGACAGGGCCGGGTCGCCCTTCTGCAGCAGGGCCATGGCGGCCGCCTGGGCGAAGCCGCCGCCGGAGCCCATGGCGATCAGGCCGTGCTCGGGTTCGACCACGTCGCCGTTGCCGGTGATGATCAGCGAGGCGTCCTTATTGGCCACCGCCAGCATGGCTTCCAGGCGGCTCAGCGAACGGTCGGTGCGCCAGTCCTTGGCCAGCTCCACGGCGGCGCGCACCAGATGGCCCTGGTGTTTCTCCAACTGGCCTTCGAAGCGCTCGAACAGGGTGAAAGCGTCGGCGGTGGCGCCGGCGAAACCGGCCAGTACGTGGCCGTGGTAGAGGTGACGGACCTTCTTGGCGTTGCCTTTCATCACGGTGTTGCCCAGGGAAACCTGGCCGTCGCCGCCCATGACGACTTTGCCGTTGCGGCGCACTGAAACGATGGTGGTCAAGGGAAAATCTCCACGCAGCGGGGGGCCAACGGCCCGAATGCAAGCCGATATGGGGCTGCCCGGCGGAGGCTTCAAGCGGGGGGCGACGAACGTCGAGGGTGGAACCTATATATGGGGCCGGGTTTATCCCGGCCCCACAAAAGAGTCGGGTCCGCAGCCCTCAGTTCAGCTTGCGCTGCTGCGGCAGCAGATTGTTGAAGCCGTTTTTGGTCAGCACCTGCTGGGCCTGGCCCATCTGTTCGCGGTTGCCGAACGGGCCGACCAGCACGCGGTGCCAGGTGCGGTCGCCGACCGTGCCGGATTCCAGTCGGGCGATCTGGCCGAGCAAGGTGATCTGTGCGCGCACACTCTCGGCTTGCGCCTTGGTGGGGAAGGAGCCGGCCTGCAGGAAGAACTGGCTGTTGGTCGGCGCTGCAGCCGAAGCCACCACGGGCGGCGGTGGCGGCGGCACCTTGCCCTGCAGGGCCATCTCGGCGCGCCGGGTATCGATGCGCGCCGCTTCCTGCGGGGTCACCGGCTTGGGCGCGGGCTTGGCGGGTGGCGGTCGGACCGGCTCCGGCGGCACGATGACTTCCGATTCCGGCAGCAGGGTATAGAAGTCGTACTTGGGCTTGGGTGTCGGCGGCCCGGCGGGCTTGGACTTCTGTGCGGTTTCCTTCGGACGCTTCACCGCGTCGCTGCCCGGTTCCAGCGTGGCGAGGAACACCACGAAACCGCCGATCAGCAGGCCGCACGCCAGCCAGGCCCAGGCCGGCAGCTGCTTCTTGCTCGCAGGTGCCTGCGGACGACTGGCGCCGCGTCTGAGGGTGGGCTTCTTGCGTGCGGCGGCTGCCATTTACATGCGCTCCAGGGGTTCCAGGCCGAGCAGTTCGAGTCCCTGCTTGAGGGTGCGGCCAGTGAGGGCGGCGAGGCGCAAGCGGCTTTGCTGGGTGGCTTCGTCCTCGGCGGCGAGGATCGGGCAGTGCTCGTAGAAGCTGGAGAATAGCCCGGCCAGGTCGTACAGATAGGCGCACAGCACATGCGGCACGCCCTTTTCGCCAACACTGTTGAGCACTTCACCAAACTGCGCCAGCTTGGCGGCCAGCGCCTGCTCCTGTTCGGCCTGGATGTGGATCTCGCCGCCCACCTCGTCGATGCCCTTGCCCAGCTTGCGGAACACACTGGCGACGCGGGTGTAGGCGTACAGCAGGTACGGGGCGGTGTTGCCCTCGAAGCTCAGCATCAGCTCGAAGTTGAAGCTGTAATCGCTGGTGCGGTGCTTGGACAGGTCGGCGTACTTCACCGCGCCGATGCCCACCGCGCGGGCGATGGTGCGCAGCTCGGCTTCGTCGAGGTCCGGATTCTTGCCCTTCACCAGGGCGTAGGCGCGCTGTTCAGCTTCGTCGAGCAGGTCGACCAGCTTCACGGTGCCGCCGTCACGGGTCTTGAACGGACGGCCGTCGGCGCCGTTCATGGTGCCAAAACCCATGTGTTCCAGGGCCATGCCGTCATGCACAAAGCCGGCGCGACGGGCCGCTTCAAAGGCCATCTGGAAGTGCAGGGCCTGGCGCTGATCGACGAAGTACAGGGCGCGATCGGCCTGCAGCTGCTGGCTGCGGTAGCGCATGGCGGCCAGGTCGGTGGTGGCGTACAGATAACCGCCGCCGGCCTTCTGCACGATCACCGGCAGCGGGTTGCCTTCGGCGTTCTTGAACTCGTCGAGGAATACGCACTGGGCACCCTGGTCCTCGGTGAGCAGGCCCTTGGCGCGCAGCGCATCGATAACGCCCGGCAGTTCAGCGTTGTAAGCGCTTTCGCCCTTCACGTCGGCCGGGGTCAGGCGCACGTTCAGGCGGTCATAGACCTTCTGGCAGTGCGACAGGGAAATCTCGTTGAAGCGTGCCCACAGGCGCAGGCACTCGGCGTCGCCGGCCTGCAGCTTGACCACCAGTTCGCGGGCGCGGTTGGCGAAGGTTTCGGACTCGTCAAAACGCTGCTTGGCGGCGCGATAGAACTGCTCCAGATCGGACAGCTCGGTTTCCGCGGCGGCCGGATTTTCTTCGAGGTAGGCCAGCAGCATACCGAACTGGGTACCCCAGTCGCCCACATGGTTCTGGCGGATCACCTCGTCGCCGAGAAATTCCAGCACGCGGCCCACGGCGTCGCCGATGATGGTCGAGCGCAGGTGGCCCACGTGCATTTCCTTGGCCAGGTTCGGCGAGGACAGGTCGATCACCACACGCTGCGGCGCGGCGGTCTTGCGTACGCCGAGGGTGGCATCGGCCAGGGCAGCCTCCAGGCGCTGGGCGAGGGCGTCGGTGTTCTGGAAGAAATTCAGGAAGCCGGGGCCGGCAATCGCCACCTTGCTGATGGACGGATCGGCCGGCAGGGCGGCGATCAGCTTCTCGGCCAGGTCGCGCGGCTTCATGCCGGCGGGCTTGGCCAGCATCATGGCGATGTTGCTGGCGAAGTCGCCGTGGCTCTTGTCCTTGGTGTTCTCCACCTGGATCGACGGGGTCAGGCCCGCAGGCAGCACGCCATCGGCAATGAGGCGGTCGAGGGCTTGCTGGATCAGGTGGCGAATGCTGTCTTTCATGGGAGGACTCGGTCGGCGGGGCTGCTCGAAAACCGCGCATTATAGAAGCAGCGGCAAGGATCCGGCCACAGGCAAGGGAAAGGCGATACCCGTGCGGCCGGCGCATTCCTGGCGGCCGTCGTACATGCCGCCCCGGCGGCCAAGAACAGCGTTGGCCGCCCTACGTAGCGGGTGCTGGCGTAGTCAAAACAAGTCGATTGGATCGACGTCCAGCGACCAGCGCACCGCGCGGCTGTCCGGCAGCTGTTCCAGGCGCGGCAGCCAGGCATGCAGCAATTTGTGCAGCGGCGCGCGGGCGTTGCCTTGCAGCAACAGCTGGGCACGGTAACGGCCGGCGCGGCGTTCCATGGGGGCCGGCACCGGGCCGAGCAGTTCGATGCCGCCCGCGACCTGCAGTTCCTCCAGCAGCGCTTCGGCTTCCACGCAGGCCAGGTCCAGGAAGCCCTCGGCCTGGCCGGGACGGTGCGCCTCGGCGCGTAGCAGCGCCAGGTGACTGAACGGCGGCAGGCCGGCGCCACGGCGTTCGGCCAGCGCCTGTTCGGCGAAGGCGAAGTAGCCCTGTTCGGTGAGCTGTACCAATAAAGGATGGTCGGCCAGCTGGCTCTGTACGATCACCCGGCCGGGCTGCTCGGCCCGCCCGGCGCGGCCGGCGACCTGTACGACCAGCTGGGCCATGCGTTCCGGCGCGCGAAAGTCGGCGGAGAACAGCCCGCCGTCGGCATCGAGGATCGCCACCAGGGTGACGCGCGGGAAGTGATGGCCCTTGGCGAGCATCTGCGTGCCGACCAGCAGGCAGGGTTCGCCCTTGTTGATGGTGGTGAACAGCTGCTCCATGGCGCCCTTGCGCGCCGTGCTGTCGCGGTCGATGCGCAGCACCGGATAGTCGGGGAACAGCGTATTGAGACGTTCTTCGGCGCGCTCGGTGCCGGTGCCCAGCGGACGCAGGTCCACGTGGTTGCACTTGGGACAGTTGTGCGGCAGGCGCTCGGCATGCCCGCAATGGTGGCAGCGCAGCTCATGGTGGCGCTGATGCACGGTCATGCGCGCGTCGCAGCGCGAGCACTGGCTGATCCAGCCACAGTCCTGGCAGAACAGCGTCGGCGCGAAGCCGCGCCGGTTGAGGAATACCAGCACCTGCTGACCTGCCTGCAGCGTCTGGCGCATGGCCTGTTGCAGCGGGCCGGAGATGCCGCTGTCCAGTGGCAGGCTTTTTACATCCAGACGCAGAAAACGGGGCGACTGAGCGCCGCCGGCGCGCTGGGTCAGCTTGAGCAGCGCGTAGCGGCCGGTGCGAGCGTTGTGCAGGCTTTCCAGGGAAGGGGTCGCCGAGCCGAGCACGATCGGCACGTTTTCCTGGCGAGCGCGCATCAGCGCCAGGTCGCGGGCGTGGTAACGCAGGCCTTCCTGCTGCTTATAAGAAGCGTCGTGTTCTTCATCGACGATGATCAGCCCCGGATTCTTCAGCGGCGTGAACAGCGCCGAGCGGGTGCCGATGACGATTTCCGCCTCGCCGTCGCGGGCCGCCAGCCAGGCGTCGAGGCGTTCGCGGTCGTTGAGCCCGGAATGCAGCAGGGCAATGCGTGCATTGAAGCGGCGGGCAAAGCGATCCAGAGTCTGCGGGCCGAGGTTGATTTCCGGAATCAGCACCAGCGCCTGCTTGCCGGCTTCCAGGGTCTGGCGGATCAGTTGCAGGTACACCTCGGTCTTGCCGCTGCCGGTCACGCCGGCCAGCAGGAAGGGGTGGAAACCGCCGAAGCTGGCGCGTACCGCTTCCAGGGCGGCGCTCTGTTCGGCATTCAGCGACAGCTCCGCCTCGGTCAGCCAGCCGCCGTGGCGCGCCTTGGTGGCGCGGGAGCGCACCTGCACCTGCACCAGCCCCTTGTTGCGCAGCAGCTCGAGACTGTCGCGGCTGAGTTCCAGCTTGCCGAGCAGGCTGTGCGCCACGCCTTGCGGATGCTGGGCCAGGGTGCGCAGGGCCTCGCGCTGGCGCGGCGCGCGGTTGAGGCGCGGATCTTCCGGGACGGCGCCCGGACTCAGGCTCCAGACCTGTTCCTGGCGCGCCTCGGCCGGCTCGCCCTGACGCAGCAGTGCCGGCAGCGCCCAGCTCAGGGTGTCGCCCAGGCTGTGCTGGTAGTACTGCGCGGTCCACAGGCACAGCTTGAACAGCGCCGGCGGTAGCAGCGGCGTGGCGTCGAGCAACTGCAGTGCGGCCTTCAACTTGTCCTCGGGCACTTCGCTGTGCTCGGCGGTTTCCACCAGCACGCCAACCATCTCGCGGCGGCCAAAAGGCACGCGCAGGCGCACGCCGGGCTGCAGTGCAGCCGCCGGCACGCCGGCCGGGGCGCGGTAGTCGAACAGGCGGCGCAGTGGCGAAGGAAGGGCGAGGCGGAGGATGAGGTCGGTCACGGTCGATCCCTGGCAGATTGCCGGTGATCTTAACAAGAGCACGCATGTGGCGTGCGCTCTTGCAACGGAAGGGCGCTCTGGTATTATCCGCCGCCTGATTTGCGTGCGGTATTCGGCATAGGGCCGGATGGCGGCACGCCGACTCGAGGACGTATCCATGAAAGCCGATATCCATCCGAACTACGTCGAACTCTCGGCGACCTGCTCCTGCGGCAACGTGATCAAGACCCGCTCGACCCTGGGCAAGGATTTGAGCATCGACGTGTGCAACGAATGCCACCCGTTCTACACCGGCAAGCAGAAGGTGCTGGACACCGGCGGCCGTATCGATCGCTTCAAGCAGCGCTTCGGCGTGTTCGGCGCCAAATAAGGCCCGATAGCGGAAAGCCCGATGGGTATTTCCCTGCTGCACAAAAAGGCGCTCCGTTGGAGCGCCTTTTTTGTTTGCGCGCTATCGGCTCCGCCGGTGCTCGCCCTCTGTCCCTCGCCCGGCGAGAAGGAGGCGGTGCGGGTCGAGCGGGTGGTGGACGGCGACACGCTGCGCCTGGCGGATGGCCGGCGCATCCGGCTGATCGGCGTGAATGCCCCGGAGCTGAGCGGGCAGGGGCGACCGGGCGAGCCTCATGCCCAGGCGGCGCGACGTTACCTCGCTGACCGGGCGGATGAAAGCGGCGGCAGGCTGCACCTGCTTCAGGGTGTGGAGCGGCGCGATGTGCACGGGCGGGAGCTGGCGCACCTCTATGACCGCCAGGGACGTAACCTGGCCGCGCTACTGCTGGGCGAGGGGTTGGCCTTCCAGGTGGCGGTGGCACCCAACCTGCGACTGGTCGAATGCCAGCGGCAGGTCGAATCGCAGGCGCGCAAGGCGCGCCGAGGACTCTGGCGAGACGATCCGCACGTGACGCCCGGGCAGCTGGCGCGGCCGGGTTTTGCGCTGGTGCGGGGCCGCGTCGAGCGGGTCGAGCGCAACCGGGGTGGCGTCTGGCTGGAAGTGGACGGTGGGTTGGCGCTGCGCATCGAGCCGCACGACCTGGACGCCTTCCGGGACGTGGATCTGCCGGCCTTGAGCGGGCAGAGGGTGGAGGCGCGGGGCTGGGTTGTGGAGCGCAAGCGGCGTCGTCCGGAACAGGCGCGCTGGCTGCTCGGTCTGGAACATCCCGCGATTCTCGCAGTGCCTGAAAATCCAGGGATGTGACGCCTTGCCACATTGCGAAAAGGTGATCGGCCAGCGCTCTGGGCCCGTGTAGAGCGACGGCTTGTGGGGGGTATTCTTCTTGCGTATGCTCGCGGGCCTGTACAAAAAAAAAGCGGATAACCTAACCATGACCGATCTGAAAACAGCCGCTCTCGACTATCACGCCCAGCCCCGTCCGGGGAAGCTGAGTGTCGAACTGACCAAGCCTGCTGCCACTGCCCGTGACCTGGCCCTGGCCTACAGCCCTGGCGTCGCCGAGCCAGTGCGTGAAATTGCCCGTGATGCCGACCTGGCCTATCGCTATACCGGCAAGGGCAACCTGGTCGCGGTAATTTCCGACGGCACGGCAATCCTGGGCCTGGGTAACCTCGGCCCGCTGGCTTCCAAGCCGGTCATGGAAGGCAAGGGTCTGCTGTTCAAGCGTTTCGCCGGTGTCGACGTGTTCGACATCGAGGTGGACGCTGAAAGTCCGCAGGCCTTCATCGATACCGTCAAGCGCATCTCCATCACCTTCGGCGGCATCAACCTGGAAGACATCAAGGCACCCGAGTGCTTTGAGATCGAGCGCATGCTGATCGAGCAGTGCGACATTCCGGTATTCCACGATGACCAGCACGGCACCGCCATCGTCACCGCGGCCGGCATGCTCAATGCGCTGGAAATCGCCGGCAAGAACATGGAGACGGCGAAAATCGTCTGCCTGGGCGCCGGCGCCGCCGCGACCTCATGCATGAAGCTGCTGATCAGCGTCGGTGCCAAGGTCGAGAACATCTTCATGATCGACCGCAAGGGCGTGATCCATTCCGGCCGCGATGATCTGAACCAGTACAAGGCGATGTTCGCCCACGAGACCGACAAGCGTACGCTGGACGACGCACTGGACGGCGCGGACGTGTTCGTCGGCCTGTCCGGGCCGAACCTGCTGAGCGCCGAAGGCCTCAAGCGCATGGCGGCCAACCCGATCGTCTTCGCCTGCTCCAACCCGGATCCGGAAATCGCTCCCGAGCTGGCGCATGCCACCCGCAGCGACGTGATCATGGCCACTGGCCGTTCGGACTATCCGAACCAGGTGAACAACGTGCTGGGCTTCCCCTTCATCTTCCGTGGTGCCCTGGACGTGCGTGCCAAGCGCATCAACGAGGAAATGAAGATCGCCGCCGCCCTGGCCCTGCGTGACCTGGCCAAGCTGCCGGTGCCCAAGGAAGTCTGCGACGCCTACGGCCTGTGCGGTCTGGAGTTCGGCCGCGAGTACATCATTCCGAAGCCGATGGATCCGCGCCTGATCACCCTGGTATCCGACGCGGTGGCCAAGGCCGCCATTGAAAGCGGTGTGGCCACGCTGCCTTACCCGAAGAACTACCCGCTCAAGTCGGTGGATGACGTGTTCAACGTCTGATGCGCTGAGCAGAAACGAAAAACCCGCCGAGAGGCGGGTTTTTTGTGTGCGGGATTCCGCCAGGAAGACTTTATGCCGCTTGTGGGAGCGGTCCGGGTGCCATCTGCACGAACGGCTCGCGGACAGGCCCGCTCCCACTGGTGCCGTGCTCAGAACAGATCAATCGGCGCGGCCTCGTCGGCTGGCAGCGGGCTTCCCGGCGCGCCGGTGTTCAATTCGCCCAGCGGCGGCGGCGAATCCTCGCTCTTGAACACCTCGAAATAGGCGTTCGGTGTGGCGGCCGATGCGGCACGACCGGTGACCGGATCGATGCGCAGGCTCAGCAGGCCACCCGGCTCCGGCAGCGAGCGGGAAGGCTTGCCGCTGAGCGCCGGGCCCATGTAGCTCATCCAGATTGGCAGGGCGACGGTGCCGCCGTATTCCCAGCGGCCGAGGCTTTCCGGCTGATCGAAACCGGCCCAGACGGTGGTCACGTAATCGCCGTTGTAGCCGGTGAACCAGGCGTCCTTGGAGTCGTTGGTGGTGCCGGTCTTGCCGGCCAGGTCGTCGCGTTCCAGTGCCAGGGCGCGGCGACCCGTGCCCTTGGTGACCACGTCTTTGAGCATACTGTCGAGGATAAAGGTGGTGCGCGAGTCGACGATCTGTTCGGCGACGCGCGGCTGCGCTTCATCCGCCGGCACCGGCGTCGCGTTGCTGATGGTCTGCAAGCCGTTGTCCGGCGCGCTGTCGGCCGCGATGTCATCGGCGCGCGGCGCGCGCGGGGGATTGGCCTGGAAGATGACTTCGCCGTCGCGGTTCTCCACCCGCTGGATCAGATAGGGACTGACCTTGTAACCGCCGTTGGCGAACACCCCCCAGCCGGCGGTGATTTCCATGGGCGTCAGCGCAGCGGTGCCCAGCGCCAGCGAAAGGTCGCGGGGCAGGTTTTCGCGCGGGAAGCCGAAGCGGTCCATGTAGTTCAGCGCGTACTGGATGCCGATGTTCTGCAGCAGGCGGATCGAGACCAGGTTGCGCGAACGGTAGAGCGCTTCGCGCAGGCGGATCGGGCCGAGGAAGGTGTTGTTGTCGTTCTTCGGTCGCCAGGCTTCGTCCATGCTGGAATCGTGGTAGACGATTGGCGCGTCGTTGACCAGCGTGGCAGGCGTATAGCCACGATCCAGTGCCGCGCTATAAAGGAAGGCTTTGAAGCTGGAGCCGGGCTGGCGGCGCGCCTGTATTACACGGTTGTAATTGCTCTGCTCGAAGGAGAAGCCGCCCACCAGGGCGACAATGGCGCCGTCCTGCGGGTTCAGCGACACCAGCGCACTCTGCGCGGTGGGCAACTGGCTGAAGGACAGGCTGCCGTCCGGCTGGCGCAGCACGCGAATCAGGTCGCCGGGTTGTACCACATCACCGGGCTGCAACGGCCAGTCACCGACGTTGTCGGTGTCCAGATAGGTGCGGGCCCACTTCATGGTTTCCCAGCTCACCGGTTCTTCGCCCTGGCTGGTCAGTACCAGAATGCCGTCTTCGGACAGCTCGGTGACGATGGCCGGCTGCAATCCGCCGAGGCTGCGCTGCTCGGCCAATTGCTGCTGCCAGGCTTCGCGGGTCTGGCCCTGGTAGCGGGCTTCCGGGCCACGGTAGCCGTGGCGCTGATCGTAGCTCTGCAGGCCCAGCTGCACGGCGCTATTGGCGAAGCTCTGCAGATCGCTGGGTACCGTGGTATGGACATTGAAGCCTTCCGTATAGGCCGCGCTGCCATACAGGCCGACCATTTCCGCGCGAACCATCTCGGCGACGTAGGGGGCGTTCAGCTCCGGGGTCGGAATATGCAGGCGCGCGTCCACCGGCTCGGCCAGCGCGTCCAGGTAGCGCTGCTGGTCGATCTTGCCGAGGCGGTACATGCGGCCGATGATCCAGTCGCGGCGCTCCTTGCTGCGTTCCGGGTTGACCACCGGGTTGTAGCGCGATGGCGCCTTGGGCAGGCCGGCGATCATGGCCAGCTGGGCCAGGCTCAGCTCCTGAATCGATTTTCCGTAATAGATCTGCGCGGCGGCCTCGATGCCGTAGGCGCGGTTGCCCAGATAGATCTTGTTCACGTACAGCTCGAAGATCTCGTCCTTGCTTAGGTCGCGCTCTATCTGCAGGGCCAGCAGGATTTCCGTGATTTTGCGCGAAAAGCTCTTTTCGCTGCTCAGGAAGTAGTTCTTCGCCACCTGCATGGTGATGGTGCTGCCACCCGACTGGATCTGGCCCGATTTCAATAATTGCGTGGCAGCGCGCATCAGCCCGCTGATGTCAACGCCATAATGATTCGCAAAGTTATCGTCCTCCGCAGCCAGCAAGGCTTCGATGAAATCGCGGGGGATGGCTGCGAAATCCACGGGGGTTCGCCGCATTTCGCCGTATTCGGAAATGAGCTTGCCGTCGCTGCTGTAGATCCGCAGGGGAATCTGCAACTGGATACTGCGCAGTGCCTCTACGGAGGGCAGTGTGGGGCTGATGTAGAGGAAGGCGCCGCTGAGGCTAAGCGCCAGACCGCAGACGACGGCGAAGCCGGACCACACGACGAATTTCAGCAGGCGAATCAAGGTGGCGGATTTCCAGAATTGAGGGTGGGCGTCAGGCCGACGGGCCGGGAAAAGCGGCCGCATTATAAGCGCTTTCCCTTCCCGCGAGCCATTTGGCCTCCTGTCAAGAGGGCTGCTGGATGTCGAGCGGCATCACAGTGTTGCTAAGTCACGGATGCAGATGGGGAAACCGGCGTGCCAGGACTCTTCAGTAAAAAGGCCAATGCGGTGCTGGGCGTCGACATCAGTTCGACCTCGGTCAAGCTGCTCGAATTGAGCCGCTCGGGAAACCGCTACAGGGTCGAGGCCTATGCGGTCGAGCCGCTGCCGGCCAATGCGGTGGTGGAAAAGAACATCGTCGAGGTGGAGGGCGTGGGCCTGGCGCTGGCCCGCGTGCTCGGCAAGTCGCGGGCCAGTGCACGCCAGGCCGCGGTTGCGGTAGCCGGCTCGGCGGTCATCACCAAGCTGGTGGAAATGGATGCCGGTCTGAATGACGAGGAGCTGGAAACCCAGCTCAAGCTCGAGGCGGACCAGTACATTCCCTATCCGCTGGAGGAGGTGGCCATCGACTTCGAAGTGCAGGGTCGGGCGCCGCGCAATCCCGAGCGGGTCGAGGTGCTGCTGGCAGCCTGCCGCAAGGAAAACGTCGAAGCGCGTGAGGCGGCCCTGGCGTTGGCCGGGCTGACCGCCAGAGTAGTGGACGTCGAGGCCTACGCACTGGAGCGCACCTACGAGTTGCTCGCGCCCCAGCTGGACAAGCGCCGCGAGGATCTGGCCGTCGCGGTGGTGGATATCGGCGCGACCATGACCACTCTGAGCGTGCTGCGTAACGGCCGCACCCTATATACCCGCGAACAGCTGTTCGGCGGCCGCCAGCTCACCGAGGAAATCCAGCGTCGCTACGGCCTGTCGCTGGAGGAAGCCGGGCTGGCCAAGCGCCAGGGCGGCCTGCCCGAGGATTACGAGCGCGAGGTGCTGCAGCCGTTTCGCGAGGCGGTGGTGCAGCAGGTGTCGCGCTCGCTGCAGTTCTTCTTCGCCTCCGGCCAGCTGCATGAAGTGGACTGCATCCTGCTGGCCGGCGGCACTGCCTCGATTCCCGGGCTCGCCGGGCTGATCGAAGACAAGCTTGGCACGCCGGCCCGGGTGGCCAATCCGTTTGCCGACATGACACTCAACAGCCGCATCAATGCCGCGGCGCTGGCCGCCGACGCGCCGGCGCTGATGATCGCCTGCGGCCTGGCGATGAGGAGTTTCGACTGATGGCCCGCATCAACCTGCTTCCCTGGCGCGAGAAGCTGCGCGAAGAGCGCCGGCAGCGTTTCCTGGCGACCCTGGGCGGCGTGCTACTCGCCGCCGCCGGGCTCGTGTTCCTCAGCGACCAGTACCTGAGCCGGACGATCGAGCAGCAGAGCGCGCGCAACGATTTCCTGCGCAAGGAGATCGCTGTGCTGGACGCGCGCATCAACGAGATCAGCGAACTGCGCGCCCGTCGCCAGCAGTTGCTGGAGCGCATGAAGATCATCCAGGACCTGCAAGGCAATCGTCCGATCATCGTGCGGGTCTTCGACCAGTTGGCGCGCACCCTGCCTGATGGCGTGCATTTCAGCGAGCTGAACATGGCCGGCAAGAGTATCGCCATCCGTGGCGCGGCCGAGTCCAACAGCAAGGTGTCCAGCCTGATGCGCAACCTGGACGGCTCCGACTGGCTGGCGGCACCGAACCTCACCGAGGTCAAGGCGGTGACCGCCGGAGCGGTCGAGCAGGCCAACGTCTTCCAGTTGGCCGTGCAGCAGGTGGTGCCCGAGGCGCGCGATGAACAAGAGGTGACGAAATGAGTCTGGCCCAATCCCTGGAGGGGCTGCGCAAGATCGACCTTGCCGACCTCGACCTCAACAACCTCGGTTCCTGGCCGGCCCCGGTCAAGGTGGCCGCCGCCGTGCTGCTGTTCGCCCTGACGCTGTTCCTCGGCTACCAGTTCCACCTCAAGGAGCTGCAGGGGCGTCTGGACCACCAGCGTAATGAGGAAATCGAACTCAAGGGAAAGTTCTCCAACAAGGCCTTCCAGGCGGCAAGCCTGGACGCGTACCGGGCGCAACTGGTGCAGATGGAGGAATCCTTCGGCGTCATGCTGCGCCAGTTGCCCAGCGACACCGAGGTGCCCGGCCTGCTGGA
>DATJDB010000179.1:0-17951 GCA_035497635.1 Pseudomonas sp.
TGGACGGATTTTCATCTCAAAATGAAATTGAGTCGAAGGCTGAGTCAACACAATTTGAACATTTTTGCAATTACTCTATAACCTCAAAGCTTTTCAGAGGAAGCTTTGAACTGGAAGATATTCATTCCGGCTCAGGAGGAGACTGCGCAATTGACGGAATAGCACTAATTGTCAATAGCAGGTTGATTCTTGATGAAGATGAGCTACGAGATGTTGTAGATTCTACTTCGCATTTGGATGCCGATATTATTTTTATTCAATCAAAAACATCATCGTCTTTCGATGGATCAGCAATTGGTAGTTTTATTCATGGAGTAAAAGACTTTCTTTCAGACTGTCCCAAGCTTGTGCAGAATGAGAAGATCAAGAAAATGAAAAGCATATGGGAGATTATCTTCTCAATGTCTTCTTACATGGTCAATCGCAGACCTACATGTAAGCTTTATTATGTATGTACCGGCAAGTGGGTTGAAGACCAAAATCTTAGGGCGATTATTGATTCTGGAACATCTGAAATAGAGAGTATTGGTGTATTTGATAGTGTAAGCATTGATCCTTTAGGTGCTTCAGAGATACAAAAGCTTTTCCATGAGACTAAGAATAAGCTTTCTTCAACTATCACATTTCAAAACAGAATCACGCTACCCGATATCGATGGAGTGTCGGAGGCATACTTGGGCGTTATTCCTTTTTCTGAATACCTAAAGCTAATTCAAGATGAAAACAAAACAATCCACAGTATTTTTGACGATAACGTTCGCGATTTTCAGGGCAATAATTCGGTAAACAAGAAAATCAGAAAGACTTTAGAAGAATCTAAATTCGATTTGTTTTGTGTCCTTAATAACGGCGTCACACTTGTCGCCTCAGCAATAACCCCTGCAGGAAATAGATTTACAATTCGAGACTATCAGGTTGTAAATGGGTGCCAGACAAGCCATGTACTACATGACTGCCAAGAAATTGAAGGAATAGAAAAGGTATATGTTCCTATAAAAGTGGTTGTTACTGAAAATGATGATATAAAAACAAATATCACATTGGCAACAAATAGCCAGACAGAAGTTAAAACTGAGCAGCTTGAAGCCTTAAATGTATTTCAGAAAAAGCTTGAACTGTACTATAGCGCCAAAAGCAAGTGTTTCCCTCTATATTATGAGCGACGTTCACAGCAATACAATTCAGATGCTCGAATTAAGAAAACCCAAATAATATCGATCCCCATACAAATCAAGTCATTTGCATCAATGTTTTTAAACTCGCCGAATTTGGTGTCAGGCTATTACGGGACTATAGTTCGTCGATTTTCTGGGCAAATATTTAGTGATGAACATAAGTATTCGCCTTACTATGTTAGTGGGTTGGCGTATTACCGAATTGAACAGTTCTTCCGTAGCGGTGACTTAAAGTCAGCGCTCAAAAAAGCCAGGTTCCATCTCATGTACTTGGCTAGATTGATCGCTATTGGCGAACATATTGATCAATTTAATTCGAACAAACTAGATAAAGCGTGTGAGCAATTTAAAAATAGTCTAATCGACGAAGCAAAAGCATTGCAGATTTTTACTACGGCACAAGAAATATTTGAAGCATCAGGTATTGATCAGGATAAAAGACAGTACAAATCTGAGGGTGAAACTGATTTGCTACTAAATGCCTACAGAGCGCATAACAATTCAATGCAGCCGACCGCTGAAGCGGCAGCTGATTGAGGCGTTATGTGTTGCCCATAATCGAGTTTGTATATGGCTATAAGTGAATTTGAAATAAAGCGCTGTGAGAAAGAACTTGAGAGGTTCCTAGAGGGAAATCGACCTCCGGCTTATGTTCGGGCGCAGGTTGACCTGGCATATCGCATCTCTGGTCAGAGCGTCGAAATATTCGAAGTAAGACCAGACTTTCGAGACCCTAGCAGAATGACAGAAATACCAGTAGCTAAAACCACTTACGTTAAATCGCAGAAAGTCTGGAAGGTGTACTGGATGCGCCAAGACTTGAAGTGGCATCGTTATCCGCCAGCACCACAAGTGAGGCATCTTGAAGAATTCCTTAGGCTGGTGAAGGAGGATGAAAACGCATGCTTTTTTGGCTAGCTAAGCCACATAACAATCACATTAAGTGCGCTCACTTCGCTCGCCCGACGCTCGTACCTCGCGCAGCTTATGTAAGGTGTTAGCCATACTTTATGACCGCTCGCAGATTTTCGTTTAGCAACAAAAAACTTCGTGGCATACCACGCCGTTTACGCGCACTCACGCGCTGGAAAAAGTCGCTTTCAGGATATTATCCAAGCCAGCTAACATCAGTGGCGCTGGCCGACATACGCATCATCCTCTCGCCGTCCGATGAATCAGCCTTGCGCGGCGGCATCGGGCCCATGGCGCTACTGGAGAAGCGTCTGCTCGGCCTCAGCCAGGAAGTGGAGCGTATCCGCACGCAACAGCGTCTTCTTGCACACCTGCTCGCGGCTCCCGACATCCGAAACGGTCGGCAGCATTGGGACAAGGCGTCGTGGGTTGCGAAATTGCGGCGTGCCGGGTTCGACGAAGAAGCCATGCACCTGTGGCACGTTGAGTTCGAGCGTGAAGATCCGGACGAGCATGCGAACTTCCTGGCGTTGCTTGGGCTCACCCCGGCGGAAGTCGCCGAGATTCGGCGCTGGTCAAAGGCAGCATATGGCGAGCAAACCCTGCGGAATTCCCCATGAATACCGATGCATTCAATCTTTCCCGGTTCATCGAGGCACAGAAGGCTTCATACGCCACGGCGCTGGCCGAGCTGCGTGCCGGCCGGAAACGGACGCACTGGATCTGGTTCGTGCTTCCCCAGCTCAAGGGACTGGGGCGCAGCGTTAACGCCGACTATTACGGCTTGTGCGGTCTGGCCGAAGCGCATGCCTACCTTGCCCACCCGCTGCTGGGCCAGCGGCTTCGCGAGGCCACGGCAGCCATGCTGGCGCACCCGTCCGCAGAAGCCGCCTCGGTGCTGGGCGAGCTGGATGCGCTGAAATTCCGCTCCTGCATGGCCTTGTTCAACCGTGCCGATCCCACCGAGCCGGCCTTTGGCGCTGCGCTTGACCGTTTCTTTGCCAGAAAGCCCGATGTGCGGACACTATGGTTGCTGGGAGAGTTGGAAAAGTGTTCGCACTGATGCCCTGGTGATGCAGAATTCGCAGCGGCTCAATCTCCTTCAGGTAGTCAACGAATGAACAACCCCCTCCCCCATCAGCGCTGTCCGCTTTGTGGCGGTGCGAATCAGTGCACGCCGGCCGCGACCGGGCATTTCGACGGGGAATGCTGGTGCACGCAGGTGATCGTGAGTCCGGAGGCGCTGCAACGGCTTCCACCGGACCAGATCGATCAGGCCTGCCTGTGTCCGCGCTGCGCGGCTGGCGTCGAGGATCGCGGCTGAAACCTTCGCTTACGGCGCGAAGGCGTGACTCGGAGCGGCTTGGCGGGCTTTCAATTGCTTCGCCACCTCCAGCGCCAGACCGGTGCCAGCCTCACTCATGGTCAGGTAGGTGTGATCCGCGCCGGCCGCCTCGATCTGCCGGGCGACGTCCTCATAGAGAGCATGGGAAACTAGCAGGCCGGTGAAGCCCTTCTCACGCAGCTTGCGGCTGGCGATGATTTTCGACTCGGCGTCGTTCATGGCCAGAATCACCGCTTCGATCTGCCCCATTTCCAGGCTCTGCCAGAAGGTCTGATCTTCGGCGTCGGCATAAAGAATGTTGCAGCCCTTGCCGGTCGCCCGTTCGACGGCCACCGGGTCGGAGTCCAGGCTGATCAGCCGGTAGCCTTTTTCCTGCAGGTCGTTGTAGGCGGCGCGCCCGGTGCGCCCCATGCCCATGATCAGAATCTGCGCGTCGCCCAGTGACACCGGCTGCTCGTCCGGATGGTGGGTGTTGCGCTCGAACCGTACCAGTCGGCTGGCCAGCCGGTTGTAGAGCGGTGCGGAGACTCGGTTGAACTGCGCGGAAAGGATGAACGAGAAGGCCACGGTGAGGGCCAGAGGCACCAGCCATTGCGGCATGACCACGCTCATGACAATCAGACCGAATTCGCTGTAGTTGGTCAGGCTGGCGGCGCTGAGGAAGGCGCTGCGCGAGCGCAGCCGGAAAGCCAGGAACAGGAAAAAGAACAGCACGCTCTTCAGCGGCAGCAGCAGCGACATCGCGGCGGCGAAGATCAGCGCATCGACATCCGGCAGCCCGCCGATACCGATCTGCAGGAAGAAGCCGACCAGGAACACTTCCTTGACCGACCACAGCGAGTTGGACAATTCACCGGCGCGTGGATGCTTGGCCAGCATGGCGCCGAAGGCCAGCGCGCCCAGTTCGGAACTGAGGCCAACCGACTCGAAGCCCACGCCGCCGACAACCAGCGCCAGCGTCAGACCGAGCAGCACCAGCAGCTCCTCGTGACCACTGTGATCGAGCAGGCGGAACAGCAGTGGTCGCAGCAGTGGCAACAGGAAGACCAGCAAGGCCCAGGCCGAGGGCAGTTTGCCACTGGCCAGGCTCATTACCAGCAGGGCTATCAGGTCCTGCATGATCAGCACGCCGATGGCCACGCGGCCGTGGAAGGCCTTCAGTTCGCGGCGGCTCTCCAGCACCTTGGCAGCCAGCACGGTGCTGGAAAACGCCAGTACCACCGAGAGCATCAGCGCTTCGTACAGACTGACATCGAAAAACAGCAGGATTGGCGGCAGCATCAGCAGGGAAGACAGCCCGAAATGCAGCAGGCTGCCGCCCACCACTTCCGGGCGCGCCAGGTTGCCGAGCTTGAGCTTGAGACCCACGGTGAACAGCAACAGCAATACGCCCAGGTGCGACAAATGGGAGAGGATTTCACTGTCCTGGCGGGTGATGCCAAGCTGGCTGTCGAACGCGGCCAGGGCGAACCCGGCGCCGAGATAGCCGATCAGCGGCGGCAGACTGATGACGCGGGCCACCAGGCCCAGTCCGAAGGCAAAGGCGATCCAGGTGGCTTCAATCATGGCGGCCCTCATCGGCAAGCAGTGGCGTACGCGCTTGCTGGGCACACCGGGCTGAAACGAAAAAGGCGACCTTGCGGTCGCCTTTTTCTGATTTGGAGCGGGAAACGAGACTCGAACTCGCGACCCCGACCTTGGCAAGGTCGTGCTCTACCAACTGAGCTATTCCCGCATGTGCGACCTTTCGGTCGTGACGCCAGCCTTTCGGCTACCTCCACAGCGACATGCAGCGCTGCGGAAGAATCTGGAGCGGGAAACGAGACTCGAACTCGCGACCCCGACCTTGGCAAGGTCGTGCTCTACCAACTGAGCTATTCCCGCTTATTGGCGTCCCCTAGGGGACTCGAACCCCTGTTACCGCCGTGAAAGGGCGGTGTCCTAGGCCACTAGACGAAGGGGACGCAGCCCGGAACTTACAACAGTTTTTGCAAACTTTCTTTCCGGCTCCCCCGCTTGGCGTTGCCGTCTGCGTTGGAAGTGGGGCGCATTTTATGGATGCCTCGGGGAGGCGTCAACACCCGCGCAAAACTTTTTTCAAATCAATGACTTCTGCTCAAAAAATATTCAAGTCCAACGACTGCCCGTCGCCCTGCCCCGGCGCGGGCTTCCCGCCGCTCGGCTGACACGGCACGATACCGTCTGCGCGGCAGGGGTCTGGCCGGACCGGTGGCGCGCGACGAAAGCTCAATTGACCCTAGGAGTCAGGGGGAGAAATCTCTACACTCGGGGCCAGATGCCATCATCGGAGGAAAGCCGTTGTCTCCAGCCCTTATCACCGCCCTGGTCTTCGCCGCGCTATTCATTTCGATCATCCTGGTTTATGTCAGCCAGCAGATCGAGCGCCGCAAGCTGGAGCGACAGCGTCAGAAAGCCGAACTCACCGAGCGCGTTCGTCGCTGCGCCGATCTCAGCGAGATTCTGCCCGGACAGATGATGACGCCGGCGCTGAAGCTGCTGATGTGCAAGCTGGAGCTCAAGCTCAGCGAGCGCCTGCGTCCCATTGCGCCGGAGAACACCGAACTGGTCACGCGCATCGACGAGCTGGTGGTGCTGCTGGGCAAGGGCGAAAACCTGCAGGTGCGGAACCTGCCGCAGTCGATCAATACCGAGAACAAGGCCAAGGAAGTGCGCTTCCTGCTGGAAGGCTTGCATGGGGTGATTACCCGCGCGGCCCGCGAGAATCTCATCACCACCGCCGAGGCGCGGCACTGGGTCGACGAGATCCGCCACATGATGGTGCAACTGCACATCGACTTCTTTAGCAGTGTCGGCGTGCAACTGCTGCAGCAGGACAAGCCCCGCCAGGCGCGCCTGGCCTTCGAGCGCGCCGTACAGTTCCTGCGTCGCCAGGCCGACCAGGATCGCTACCGCGTGGAGCTGCACGAGCTGGCCAAGCATCTGGAGCGCGCGAACAACCTGGCGCTGGATCGCGAACCCACCGAGGAAGAGAACGACCAGTTGACCGTCGGCCTCACCCAGGAGGAAATCGACGATCCGTGGCGCAAGAAGCAGGTCTACGACTGAGACCTGCGTTGACCGGGGCGACCTGCCGGGGTCGCCCCGCATCACAGACTTACCGCAACAGCCTGAGTCCCACCCACTGCCGCGCAAACTGGTAGGCGCAGCGCCCATTGCGATTGCCGCGCCCGGTCGCCCAGCGCACCGCCGCTTTTTCCAGCTCTTCATCCCATGTCCAGTCCAGCCCCGTTTCGGCCGCCAGGCTGCCGATCCAGTGGCGCACCACCGCCAGGTAATGCTCTTGGCTGAAGGGATAGAAGGACAGCCAGAGGCCGAACCGGTCGGAGAGCGCGATTTTGTCCTCCACCGCCTCGCTCGGGTGCAACTCGCCATCCACCCGTTCCCAGTTGTCGTTGTCGCTCTGCCGCTCCGGCACCAGATGCCGACGGTTGGAGGTGGCGTACAGCAGTACGTTGTCCGGCGCCTGTTCCAGCGAACCGTCCAGCACGCTCTTGAGTACGCGGTACTCCCCTTCTCCGGCCTCGAATGACAGGTCGTCGCAGAACAGCACGAAACGTTGCGGATGACCGCTCAGTTGCTCGACCACCCGCGGCAGGTCGGCCAGATGATCCCGTTCGATTTCCACCAGGCGCAACCCGGCCGGCCAATGCTCGGCCAGCAGCGCGCGCACCAGCGAACTCTTGCCGGTGCCCCGTGCGCCCCACAGCAAGGCATGGTTGGCGGGCAGGCCGGTGATGAACTGGCGGGTATTGCGGGCCAGTTGCTCGCGCTGCACATCCACACCCAGCAGATCATCCAGACGCAGGTCATGGCTGACCTGCAGCGGTTGCAGGAAGCCGCTGCGCCCCTGGCGTTGCCAGCGTGCGGCCAGGGTGGCGGTCCAGTCGATCAGCGGCGGGTCGATCGGCAACAGGGGTTCGAGTCGCTGCGCCAGGCGGTCGGCCCGCTCCAGCAGCGCGATCAGTCGGGCATCCAAAGGGGTACTCCTTAACGCAGCAGGTGTTCCACCGCGTCTTGCAGGGCTTCAGGTTTGGTGGTGGGCGCGAAACGCTCGACACGCGAGCCGTCTCCGCTGATCAGGAATTTGGTGAAGTTCCACTTGATGCGCTGGCTGCCCAGCAGGCCGGGCGCGCGGCGCTTGAGCTCGACGTACAGCGGATGGGCGTCCTTGCCGTTCACATCCAGCTTGCGGAACAGTGGAAAGCTGACACCGAAGCGGGTCGAGCAGAAGCTGGCGATCTCCGCCTCATTGCCCGGTTCCTGGGCACCGAACTGGTTGCAGGGAAAGCCCAGCACCATCAGTCCACGATCCTTGTACTGCTGCCAGAGCTGTTCCAGCCCTTCGTACTGCGGGGTGAAGCCGCAGCGGCTGGCGGTGTTGACCACCAGCAGCGCCCGGGCGTCGTAGTCGGCCAGCCGGATTTCCTGTCCTTTGATGTCGCTGAGCGGAATCTGCAGCAGGTCGGTCATCGAGTAACACTCCTTTGATCAGGTGAGGCCCATCTTCGGCACCAGCGAGAGCGATGCCGAATTGATGCAGTAGCGCAGCCCGGTCGGACGGGGACCATCGGGGAACACATGTCCGAGGTGGGCGTCGCAGCGGGCGCAGCGTACTTCGATGCGCTGCATGCCATGGCTGGAATCCTCCAGTTCCTTGACCGCGTCGTCGCTTACCGGCTGGAAGTAGCTCGGCCAGCCGCAGCCGGCATCGTACTTGGCGTCGGAGTCGAACAGCGGCGCCTGGCAGCAGGCGCAGTGGTAGATAGCCGGCGTGCGAGTGGCGTAGTACTCGCCGCTGAACGCACGCTCGGTGCCGCCCAGACGGCAGACCTGGAATTGTTCGGGCGAGAGTTCCTCGCGCCAGGCGTCGAGGGGTTTGTCGATCTTGTCCATTGCGGCTCCGGAAACGTAATCAGACCCTATGGAAAATGCCGGCCCGCACCTTTCCCCGCTTGCAGGCCAGACGTATCATGCGTGGCTTTCAACCGCCAGTCTGGCAGCGCAAGCGGATGCTGCCAAGGCGCCTTCGCCGCCTCCGACTGCACGTGGCCGTGCAGCCTTGCGACGTTCACTTCGGGACACTCAGCATCATGCAGATCAGTAAGTCGAACAAGCTCGCCAACGTTTGCTATGACATTCGCGGGCCGGTGCTCAAGCACGCCAAACGCCTGGAGGACGAAGGTCATCGCGTCCTCAAGCTGAATATCGGCAACCCGGCGCCCTTCGGCTTCGAAGCCCCGGAGGAAATCCTCCAGGACGTGATCCGCAACCTGCCGACCGCCCAGGGCTACAGCGACTCCAAGGGTCTGTTCAGCGCCCGCAAGGCGGTGATGCAGTACTACCAGCAGAAGAACGTCGAAGGCGTGGGCATCGAGGATGTCTATCTGGGCAACGGTGTGTCCGAGCTGATCATGATGTCCATGCAGGCGCTGCTGAACAACGGTGACGAGGTGCTGCTGCCGGCACCCGACTACCCGCTGTGGACCGCCGCCGTGAGCCTGGCCGGCGGCAATCCGGTGCACTATCTGTGCGACGAGCAGGCCGGCTGGTTTCCCGATCTGGCGGACATGAAAGCCAAGATCACCCCCAACACCCGGGCGCTGGTGCTGATCAACCCGAACAACCCTACCGGCGCGGTCTATTCCAAGGAGTGTCTGGAGGCCATCGTCGAGCTGGCCCGCCAGCACAACCTGATCCTGTTTTCCGACGAGATCTACGACAAGATCCTCTACGACGACGCCGAGCACATCGCCACCGCCTCGTTGGCACCGGACGTGCTGTGCCTGACCTTCAACGGTCTGTCCAAGTCCTATCGGGTGGCGGGCTTCCGTTCCGGCTGGATCGCGATTTCCGGTCCCAAGCACCTGGCCAAGGGCTACATCGAAGGCCTGGACATGCTGGCCAACATGCGCCTGTGTGCCAACGTGCCGGCCCAGCACGCCATCCAGACCGCCCTGGGCGGCTACCAGAGCATCAACGACCTGATCCTGCCGCCCGGCCGCCTGTACGAACAGCGCAACCGTGCCTACGAACTGCTCAATGACATTCCCGGCATCAGCTGCGTGAAGCCGATGGGCGCGCTGTATGCCTTCCCGCGCATCGACCCGAAGGTCTGCCCGATCCACAACGACGAGAAGTTCGCCCTCGACCTGCTGCTGTCCGAGAAGATCCTCATCGTGCAGGGCACCGCCTTCAACTGGCCGTGGCCGGACCACTTTCGCGTAGTCACCCTGCCGCGCGTCGACGATCTGGACATGGCCATCCGCCGGATCGGCAATTTCATGCAGACCTACCGCCAGTGACGTCAACAGCCCTGTGACGCAGGGCCGTGTGGCGCATTCGCAAGCCGGGCGAGGCGCAGCCAGGGGACACAGTTTGCAATAGTCCCTCGGTTGTATCGGCCTCGCCCGAACCTTATATAACCAGCGTTCCGTTATCCCTCAGTGGAGTTCGCCCACACCATGATGCGTATTTTCCTGTTCCTGGCCACCAACCTGGCGGTGCTGATCATCGCCAGCATCACCCTGAAACTGCTCGGGGTTGATCGCTTCACCGGCCAGAACTACGGCAGCCTGCTGGTCTTCTGCGCCGTGTTCGGCTTCGCCGGCTCGCTGGTCTCACTGTTCATCTCCAAGTGGATGGCCAAGATGAGCACCGGCACCCAGATCATCACCCAGCCGCAGACCCGCCACGAACAGTGGCTGCTGCAGACTGTGGAGCAGCTGTCGCGCGAAGCCGGTATCAAGATGCCGGAAGTAGGCATCTTCCCGGCCTACGAATCCAACGCCTTCGCCACCGGCTGGAACAAGAACGACGCGCTGGTCGCCGTCAGCCAAGGCCTGCTGGAGCGCTTCTCTCCCGATGAAGTCCGCGCCGTGCTGGCCCACGAGATCGGCCACGTGGCCAATGGCGACATGGTCACCCTGGCGCTGATCCAGGGTGTGGTGAACACCTTCGTGATGTTCTTCGCACGTATCTTCGGCAACTTCGTGGACAAGGCTATTCTCAAGAACGAAGACGGCCACGGCATCGGTTATTTCATCGCGACCATCTTTGCCGAGCTGGTGCTGGGCATCCTGGCCAGCATCATCGTCATGTGGTTCTCGCGCAAACGTGAATTCAAGGCCGACGAAGCCGGCGCCCGCCTGGCCGGCAGCGGCGCAATGATCGCCGCGCTGCAGCGCCTGAAGGCCGAAAGCGAAGTGCCGGTGAACATGCCCGACAGCCTCACCGCTTTCGGCATCAACGGTGGACTGAAGCACGGCCTGGCCGGGCTGCTCATGACCCACCCGCCGCTGGAAGACCGCATCGAGGCCCTGCGCGCCCTGCGCTGATCGGCCACCACGTTTCACACTTGTTTGGGCGACTTCGGTCGCCCTTTTTTATGCAGGCCTCCGGGGCCGCTGTGGGACCGGCACCCCCGCAGCACCAGCTGAACTGCCTGCTGCTTGTGGGGCCGGGTTTATCCCTGCCGACGATGGTGGGCACGCAGCAATGGTCGAGCCTTGCCGTCCGCTGGCCGGCATGAAGCCGGCCCCACAGGGTGTAGGTGTGGGGCCACACCCCGCAGCACCAGCTGAACTGCCTGCTGTTTGTGGGGCCGGGTTTATCCCGGCCGACGGTGGTGGGCACGCAGCAATGGACGAGCCTCGCCATCCGCTGGCCGGCATGAAGCCGGCCCCGCAGGGTGTAGGTGTGGGGCCACACCCCGCTGCGTCGGCTGAACTGCCCGCTGTTTGTGGGGCAGGGTTTATCCCGGCCGACGGTGGTGGGCACGCAACGGTTGTCGGGGCCTCTCGCCCGGCGGCAGGCATGAAGCCGGCCACACAGGTTCGTTTCGGTTTTCATCGAGCCCGTGTGGATGGGGCGGCTCCCCGGAATTTGTGCGTTGCGATACAGTGGCGCGCACTGTTCATTGAGGTCCAATCATGCGCCCGTCTGCTGTCCTTCTGTTCACCGCCCTGCTCGGCCTGGCCGGCTGCCAGAGCGCCTATTACGCCGCGATGGAAAAGGTCGGCGTGCACAAGCGCGACATCCTGGTCGACCGGGTGGAAGAAGCCCGCGACAGCCAGCAGGAAGCCAAGGAGCAGTTCCAGAGCGCACTGGAGCGCTACCGCAGCGTGGTGCAGGTGAAAGGCGGCGAACTGGAAGCCCGCTACGAGGCGCTGAACAAGGAATACCTGGCCAGCGAATCCAGTGCGAAAGAGGTGCGTGAGCGCATCGAAGCTGTCGAGGATGTGGCCGAGGCGCTGTTCGAGGAGTGGGAGGGCGAGCTCAAGCTCTACAGCAACGCCAGCCTGCGCAAGGCCAGCGCCGCCGAACTCAAGCGCACCCGGGCGCAGTACAAGTCGTTGCTGGCGCGCATGCGCGCCGCCGAGCGCCGCATCGAACCAGTGCTGAGCGTGCTGCGCGATCAGGTGCTGTTCCTCAAGCACAACCTCAACGCCCGCGCCATCAGCGCGCTGCAGGGCGAATACCGCACCCTGCAGGGCAACGTTGACCAGTTGCTGCGCGACATGCAGCGCGCCATCGACGAAGCCGACACCTTCGTGCGCACCCTGCAGCAGAACGCCTGATTCAGCGCGCCAGCCGGTAGGCCGCCTCGTCCAGCCGGGTGGCGCCCAGCTTCAGGAATTTCCAGTTCTCGGCCAGCGCGTCGCGACGCTCCAGCAGCGTCACCGACCAGCCGGCCCCGCCCCAACACTCGCGTACCTGTGCGTCGTCAACCGCGAATGGCGGTCCGGCACGCAGCGCCTGGTCATAATCCATCGTCACCAGCAGCCCTTCGCAGCGTGCTGGCAGGATCGCCGTCAGGTGCGCCACGTAACGTTCGCGCAGGGCCGGCGGCAGGGCGATCATCGCCGCCCGGTCGTAGAGGCGCGCGCAGTTGGCCACATCCTCGGCACGCAGGGCGAAGAAATCGCCGCACCAGATTTCCAGCTCAGCATGCCGGTAGCAGCGGAAACGGCCGTTATCGGTGATTTCCGGCGTCAGCCCCTGCTCCTCGAAAAAGGCCTGCAAGGCCGTTTCCATCAGTTCCACACCCAGCACCCGATGGCCCTGCCCGGCCAGCCAGGCCATGTCCAGACTCTTGCCGCACAGCGGCACCAGCACCCGGGTTCCTGGCTCGACGGCCCAGTGCCGCAGCAGCCAGGGATTCACCTCGGGCAGGTGAAAGCCGATCTCGTTGCGGTTCCAGCGCGCCCGCCAGAAGTCTTCATGCATGGTGTGTTCCCTTCAATTGATCCGCGCCGGGATTCTCGCATGAAAGCCCGGTCGGCCCAGCGGAACAACTGCCGGCCCGGGGCGCTCTACCCTGCTCGATTCCTTCGCTGGAGTGCCCGCCATGAGCATCGTCGTAAACACCCTGACCGCCGCCAGCTACCGCCACAGTGTCATGGTGGATGAACGCCATGAACTGGCCACGGACCTGCCGATCGACTCGGGGGGTCAAGGCAGCGCACCCGAGCCCCATGACTATTTCGATGTCGCCCTGGCCACCTGCAAGGCGCTGACCGTGACTCATTACGCCCGCCAGAACGATATTCCACTGACCGGCATCAGCGTGGAGGTCAGCCACGACGGCAGCCGGGAGAAGGAAGGTTTCTACACCATGACGGCGGAGCTGACCCTGCGCGGCAGCCTGACCGATGAGCAGCGCGCCGAGCTGAAGCGGGTGGCCAGCCATTGCCCGCTGCACAAGCTGATGACCCAGGTGCAGATCAGTATCGAGACCCGGCTCAGCGAAGGTCCCTTCAGTTAGTTCCACATCTGCCGATGGATGACCTGTTTGGTATCAGTTTTAAGCATTTGAGCCATTGGGCGCCCGCTAGCATAATGCCCTTACTTTTTGTCGGGGGCGCTCCAGCGCCTCCCGACAGCCGCTGTAGCCCCTCGCCGTACGCCTAATAACAATTAATCGGTTCTGCCGAGTCCGGGCGCGTTTCCGAACGCTTGCGCGGGGGGGTTTCCATTAATTTTTGTAGGCCGCCTACCCCATGAACCAGAGCCTGACTTCCTTGCAACGCCACCATCGCCAGGCCGACCGCGTCATGCGCGTCGTGCTCTGGGCGATGTTCCTCTATGCCCTGATCCTGGGTTTCTGGTTCGACAACGCGGGGCAGGCGCTGGTGATCGGCGGCCTCACCTGCGTGACGCTGACCGTGCTCGGCCAGTTGATCCCCGGTCAGCGCCTGCTGCGCGGCCTGATGGGCGCAGCCTTCATGGTCATGGCCGCGCTGCAGATCAACCTCACCCATGGCGTGGTGGAATTCCACTTCGGCATCTTCGTGCTGCTGGCGATTCTGCTGTTCTACCGCGACTGGCTGCCCATTCTCACGGCGGCGGCCACCGTGGCCGTCCACCACCTGGTGTTCTACGCCCTGCAGACGCGAGGCTTCGATCTTGTGGTCATTCAGCAAGGCGGCTGGGGCACCATCTTCCTGCACGCGTTCTACGTGGTCGTGGAAACCGTCATCCTGATGTACCTGGCGCAGCAGAGCCACAAAGCCGCCGCCGAAGGCGAAGGCCTGATGACCGCCACCGATCGCCTGGTGTCCGACGACAAGATCAACCTGACCTACCGCATCCCCCAGCGCGGGCCTATCGCTCAGCGCTTCAACGCCTTCCTCGACGAACTCGGCGAACTGACCGGCGCCGTGGTGCGCGACAGCCGCCAGTTGGAGCAGTCGGCCGATCACCTGGCGGCCACCACCGATCAGTTGCGCAGCGGCGCGAACCGCCAGCTGGATGAAACCGCACAGATGCTCTCGGCCATGAACGAGGTGGTCGCCGCCGTCGAAAGCGTCGCCGATCACGCCAGCGAGGCGGCCCGTGCCGCCCAGGGCATCAACGAGAAATCCGACACCGGCGACCGCCTGCTCAAGACTTCGCAGCTGGCCATCGACGCGCTGGCCGAGCAGCTGAACGAGGCCAACCAGACGGTGCAGGCACTGGCCGAACAGTCCGAACAGGTCAGCAAGGTGCTCGAGGTGATCGGCAGCATCGCCGGCCAGACCAACCTGCTGGCGCTCAACGCCGCCATCGAGGCGGCGCGCGCCGGGGAAGCCGGACGCGGTTTCGCCGTGGTCGCCGACGAAGTGCGCAACCTGGCGCAACGCACCGCCGATTCGACCCGCGAGATCCACGATATTCTCGGACGCCTGCAGCAGGGTAGCCAGGCCGCCGCCGAAGTGATGCAGAGCAGTCGAGAGGCCGCGCTGGACTGCGTGACCGGCAGTCGACAGGCCGGCGCGCTGCTGGTGGCCATGGGCGACGAGATCGAGGCCATCAGCCGCATGAACACCCTGATCGCCTCGAGCACCCAGGAGCAGAGCGCGGTCAATCTGCAAATCAGCCAGAACCTGCTGGGCATCCGCGAAGTCGCCGAGCGCAACGCCGACGACGCGCGGCGCCTGGGCCAGGAGAGCGAGCAGTTGCAGGCGTTGACCGATCGTCTGGAGCGGCTCAGCTCGCGCTTCCACGTCTGAGCGAGTTCGGACGAACGCGGGGAGCATCCGCCAGGCCTGCTGGTCACAGCCCTGTACGCCCGTTCGGGTGAAACGGTAGGAGGCTCCTCAATGAAGCACTGGATCATTGCTGCGTGCTGTGCGCTGGGGCTGGCGGGTTGCGCCAGCGATTACATCATCGCCACGACCGACGGCCAGATGCTGGTCAGCCAGGACAAGCCCGAGCTCGACAAGAAGACCGGGCTGATCGAATACGAGGACAGCGAGGGGCGTACCCGGCAGATTCCAAAATCCCAGGTGCGGCAGATCATCGAGCGCTGAGCCAGGGCCAGGCACCCTGGCATGGCAGTTGCTCCGGCATCGGCATACCAATAACGGCGCGACCGCGTCTTGCCGTGCCCCGTGTTCCGCCGATCCACCATGAGGCATGACCGCCTTGCCATGCGCCCTTGTTGTGCGCATGAGCGGGGATGGTTCGGCGGAGCACATCGTGGAGAGACTGCCATGCTGCGCATCCTGCTGATCAACGACACCGCTCGTCATGTGGGGCGTCTTCGACAGGCGCTGAGCGAAGCGGGATTCGACGTGATTGCTGAATCCGGCCCGACCATCGACCTCCCCGACCGCGTGGAAGCGCTAAAGCCCGACGTCATCCTGATCGACAGCGAATCGCCCGGGCGCGACGTGCTCGAGCAGGTGGTCATGGTGTCGCGCACCCAGCCCCGCCCCATCGTGATGTTCACCGACGAGCAGGACCCGCAGGTGATGCGCCAGGCTATTCGCTCGGGCGTCAGCGCCTACATCGTCGAAGGCATCCAGACCCAGCGTCTGAAGCTCATCCTCGACGTGGCCATGGCCCGCTTCGAAAGCGAGCAGACCCTGCGCAGCCAGTTGCAGGCCCGCGAAGCGCAACTCAACGAACGCAAGCGCATCGAACAGGCCAAGGGCATCCTCATGAAGCTGCGCCAGTGCGACGAGGAGGAGGCCTATACCCTGATGCGCCGCCAGGCCATGGGCCGCCAGCAGAAACTCATCCAGGTGGCCGAGCAGATCATCGCCATGCAGTCGCTGATGCGCGGTTGAGGCCTACCCTACAGCGCCGGACCTGTAGGGCCGGGTTTATCCCGGCCGACATTGCTGCGACCGGCACCACAGGCTTAGCACCCACTTCCGCTGGCCGGCGTAAAGCCGGCCCTACAGGTTCTTCCCGGCATCGGGCGAACGTCATGCCTTGTAGGGCCGGGTTTATCCCGGCCGACATTACTGCGATCGGCACCCTTAGCTGAGCACTCGCCTCCTCTGGCCGGCGTAAAGCCGGCCCTACAGGGGCAGGCGGGGTCCGGCTTGCCGCTTGTCGGTGGACGGCGTATCGTCGCTTCGGTCGCACAGGCGACCACGTCGCTCGGACGGTTCCGGGCGCTTACGTATTCCGAGGAAAGCATGTCTGACAAGGCACCGCGCCGCTTTGCGCGCATCGATCGTCTGCCCCCCTACGTTTTCAACATTACCGCCGAGCTGAAGATGGCCGCCCGCCGCCGTGGCGAGGACATCATCGATTTCAGCATGGGCAACCCCGACGGTGCCACGCCGCCGCACATCGTCGAGAAGCTGGTGCAGGTCGCCCAGCGTGATGACACCCACGGCTATTCCACCTCGCGCGGCATTCCGCGCCTGCGCCGCGCAATTTCGCGCTGGTATCAGGATCGCTATGCGGTGGAGATTGATCCAGAATCCGAAGCCATCGTCACCATCGGCTCCAAGGAAGGCCTGGCGCACCTGATGCTGGCCACCCTGGACCAGGGCGATACCGTGCTGGTACCCAACCCCAGCTACCCGATTCACATCTACGGCGCGGTGATCGCCGGTGCCCAGGTGCGCTCGGTGCCGCTGATTCCCGGCGTGGACTTCTTCGCCGAGCTGGAACGGGCGATCCGCGAATCGATCCCCAAGCCGAAGATGATCATCATCGGCTTCCCCTCCAACCCCACCGCCCAGTGCGTTGAGCTGGAATTCTTCGAGCGCGTCGTGGCGCTGGCCAAGCAGTACGACATTCTCGTTGTGCACGACCTCGCCTACGCCGACATCGTCTATGACGGCTGGAAGGCGCCGTCGATCATGCAGGTGCCGGGCGCAAAGGACGTGGCGGTGGAATTCTTCACCCTGTCCAAGAGCTACAACATGGCCGGCTGGCGCATCGGCTTCATGGTTGGCAACCCCGAGCTGGTCAACGCCCTGGCGCGCATCAAGAGCTACCACGACTACGGCACCTTCACCCCACTGCAGGTGGCGGCCATCGCCGCGCTGGAAGGCGACCAGCAGTGCGTGCGCGAGATTGCCGAGCAGTACAAGCAACGCCGCGATGTGATCGTCAAGGGCCTGCACGAAGCCGGCTGGATGGTCGATAACCCCAAGGCCTCGATGTACATCTGGGCGAAGATTCCCGAGCCCTATGCACACCTGGGCTCGCTGGAATTCGCCAAGAAGCTGCTGGCCGAGGCCAAGGTGTCGGTGTCTCCAGGCATCGGCTTCGGCGAGTACGGTGACGACCATGTGCGCTTCGCGCTGATCGAAAACCAGGACCGCATTCGCCAGGCCATCCGTGGCATCAAGGCCATGTTCCGCGCCGACGGATTGGTCAACGCCCCCGCCAAGGCGCGCAAGACCGAGGCCTGATCATCGTCCACGGGGTCTCAGCATCACGCGGGCCCTGTAGGGCGCTCAGCGCTTTACTGGCCGCCAGCAGACTTGAATCCTCGGCAAATGCTGCGTTTCCACCCCCGTCGGCCGGGATAAACCCGGCCCCACAAACAGCATCGCGCTTACCGACGCCACGCCAAGAACCTGTGAGGCCGGCTTGATGCCGGCCTCACAAACAGCATGGCGCTTACCGATGCCACGCCAAGAACCTGTGGGGCCGGCTTGATGCCGGCTCCACAAACAGCATCGCGCTTACCGATGCCACGCCAAGAACCTGTGAGGCCGGCTTGATGCCGGTTCCACAAACAGCAT
>DATJDB010000180.1:0-49708 GCA_035497635.1 Pseudomonas sp.
TCATGTCGGCATCGTTGAAGTGGCAGGTCAGGCCGCGAAAGACGAAGCGCTCGTAGTTGAGTCCCGGCACCTGCGACCAGTAGCGCTCCTGGTGGTAGCGCACCTCGGCGATGGCAGTGGTCAGGGTGTCGGCCAGGTGGAGCACGCCGAAGCTGCCATCGCTGAAGCGCGAGCCTTCGGGGTTCACATGGGTGAAAGGCGCGATTGCGTAGGAGCAGCCGCGGATGCCGAACGGAATCTCGTCGCGCGCGATCAGCTCCAGGCGGCCCACTTCATTCAGCAGCCGGGGATTGGTCAGGGCCTGCAGCTGGAAAAGCGCGTCGAAGTCGTCGGCGTCGGCCACGTCATCGAACAGGTGCACCGGCGGAAACTTGGAGTTGACCAGCCGGTAGGCCTGCCGCGACTCTCCCGCCGCCGTGGCGAGGCTGGCCAGCCTCACCATTGCGCGCCGCGCAGGGCGTCGATGCGCCGGTAGGTTTCGTAGAGGGAGATCATGTCGCCCTGGGCCATGATGTCCAGCGGTGCACGCCCGTTGAAGAAGGCGTTGTGATTGGCCATCGCCGGGAAGCCGTAGACGTTGTCGGGGTTGTCGAAGAGCAGATGCAGCGCGGCATGGATGTTCAGCACCATGCTGATGCGCTGCAACTGATCGGTGTCGAGGCCGACGGACCAGGCCGGGTCATGCTGCCGGGCGCGGGTGTAGGTGCTGCGTGAGATGCGCAGGATGCGGCAGGCCTGCTCCGAGGATGCCTGCCACTTGTCCAAGATGTTCAGGGCCGCCCGCAGGCCGGTGACGCCTTGCTCTTTCGAGAGTTGGCGAGCGGGACGTGCGGTTGCGAGGGTGGCCATGCTGATCTCCATCTTGATTCCCCAGGCGCAACTTTAGACGAACTGCGTCCACAGATCAAAAGCGAACGACCGGAGAAGAGGCCGGTCAACCCATGCAACTAGCGTTGATTGCTCGATCCCTTGGCATGGAGACCGGAAATGAACAGCAAGAACAGGATCTGTCTCTGGTATGACGGCACCGCCCTGGACCATGCACAAGATCGACATCGCGGCGATCGAGGCGGCGAGGGGCCGGACGGCACCGTGAGACACCGTCCGGGTTTGACTCCTCAGTACTCCACCTGCAGCTCGGCGCTGCTCGGTTCGGCCTGACAGGCCAGCGTCCAGCCCTGGCGCACCTGCTGCTCACTCAGCACCTGGTTGCTGCGCATGGTCACGCTGCCGGCCACCACCCGGCACTTGCAGGCGGAGCAGATACCCGAGCGGCAGGCGCTCGGCGGTTGCAGGCCCGCCTGTTCCATGGCGTCCAGCAACACCTCGCCACTGGCAACGTCCAGCTCGTGGCGCTTGCCCTCAAGTTCCACCTGCAAGTGACTGCTGGGACCGCTCAAGGCCTGAGGGCGCGCAACGGCGGCGCCAAAGCGCTCCAGATGGATGCGCGCCTCGGCGACGCCCAGTTCTTCCAGCGCGGCGCGTGCCGTGTCCATGAACGGCTGGGGTCCGCAGATGAAGCAGTCCGCCGCGCGCCAGTCGGCCAGTTGCGTGGCGATGGCCCGCACATCCGGCAGCCCCTGGCTGGCATCGAACCAGCTATGCAGCACCAGGCGCTGCGGATAGTCCCGCTGCAGGGCCGCCAGCTCCTCGGCAAAGATCACTGAATCAGCATCCCGGTTGGCATGGAACAGGCACACCCGGCCGCTGCCCCGGACCAGCGCCGCGCGCAGGATCGCCATCAGCGGGGTGATGCCGCTGCCGGCACCGAGCAGCAGCAGATCCTCGTCCAGGCTACGCGGCACAAACTGCCCGGCCGGCGGCAGCGACTCGATAGCGTCGCCCCGCTTGAGATGATCGAACAGCCAGGTCGAGGCCCGCCCACCGGCGACGCGCTTGACCGTGATGCGCAGCGCAGCGTCATGCGACAGCGAATAGCAACGCAGCAGCGGCGGCTCGGCACACGGCACCTTCAGCGTGAGGAACTGCCCCGGCTGGGCGGCGAAGCGGGCGCGCTGCTCGGCCGGCACCTGCAGGACGAACGAGCAGCTATCGGCCGTCTCGCTGTGCCGCGCGACGACCTGCAGGCGGGTGAAGTCGCTGGCCGGCGCGGGGCTCGGCACCGGTTTAATGCCGCGCAGCATCGGCCCCACCGACTTGCGGCGAAACAGCAGCACATAGCCGATATGCAGAGCAATCAGCCAAAGCCCCAGGTTGGCGAAGAACTCGTGGACCTCTTCGGCATCACCGAGCCAGGCGACAAAATCAAGATCACTGGCGGCGCCGAACAGGTCCGGTCCCACGCCGGGGAGGGCGGCCAGCACGTCGCCGTTGTCGACCATGCCCAGGCCGATCACGCTGGCCAGCGCAAAGCTCGCCAGGGCGCCGAAGGTCAGCCAGGTGCCGACGGCGGACAGGCTCGGCTTGCGCCGCTCGGCCTTCGGTGGAAGCAATTTGGGAAAGCCGCGCAGGCGCAGCGGCGCAATCAGCAGGCGCGCCACCAGCAGCACGATCAGGCCGTAGCCCAGCCAGATATGCAGCAGCTCGGTGGCGTCGCCACTCAGATAGACAGCGATGAAAAAACCGGCCAGTAGCCAGTGGAACAGGCGAAAGCGGTTGAAGGCAGCCACGGCGGTGATCCTCTACGAATGGATTGCCCTCGTTGTAGGCCTATCACCTGAAGTGAAACTGAATGCCCTGCCAGACGCCGTTCAGCTTCGCTTCAGCTGGCGAGCCTAGGCTGCGTGCATTCCTTCCGGAGACCGCGCCCCATGAAAGCCCACTGGATTGCCCTTGCCTGTTGCCTGAGCCTGCCGGCGCTGGCCGAGACCGAACACCCGCTGTTGCCAGGTTATGCCGCCCAGGCGCGCCAGCTGGATCCAGCCTTTGCCGGCTTTTCCGCCGAACGCGGCAAGGCGCTGTATTACATGGAAGAGCAACGCAACGGTAAAACCATGAGCTGCACCACCTGCCACACCGCCGATCCTCGGCAAACCGGCAAGACGCTGGCCTATCGCACGGTCAAGCCACTGGCGCCGTCGGCCAATCCGACGCGCTTCACCGACACGAAGAAGGTCGAGAAATGGTTTCGCCGCAACTGCGACGACGTCTTCGCCCGCGAATGCACCGCCCAGGAAAAGGGCGATTTCATCGCCTGGATCAATAGCCTGAAGTAGGAGCGCATCCCATGAACCTCGCGCGCACAGCGGCCGTCGCCGGATTGACACTGACTCTGGGACTGGTCGGCTACAGCTTCGCCGATGACGATGATGACCACGACCGGCGCTACAAGCGTCCCAAGCGCCTGGCGGTGCCGAGCAATGCCCCGCTGGTGTGGAAAGAGGAATGCGCCGCCTGCCATATGCTCTACGTGCCGGGCCTGCTGCCGGCCGATGCCTGGCGACAGCAGATGAGTACCCTCGACGAACACTACGGCAGCAATGCCACGCTGGACCCGGAGCTGGAACAACAGATCCTCGATTTCCTGGTGCGCGCCTCGGCGGTCAACCGCCTGCCGGTGGAACCCTCACCGGTCCCCGGCGAGCCGCCGCGCATCAGCCAGACGCGCTGGTTCGAGCACAAGCACGACGAGGTCAGCGAAGCCAAGTTCCGCCGCGAAGCGGTCGGCGGCCGCGCCAATTGCGTGGCCTGCCACCGCGACGCCGAGCGTGGCGACTTCGATGACGATCGGGTGAAGATTCCCCGCTAAGCGGGTAGGGAAGGCACCGTTCAGGCTCGACCGGTCGCCGCCACATAGACCTCATCATCACGACGCGCACCCACACAGAGGATCAGGACGATCTCCGTGCCGTTGATGCGATAGATGATGCGCACATCGCCCGTCCGGACCCGACGGTAGCCAGCCAGGGCACCTCGTAGCGGCTTGCCGATCTTGTCGGGCTCGCCCTGGGCGATGCGCTCGCGGATCACCTTCAGAACTCGTCTCGCCTCGGCTGTCCCCAGCGCCTTGAGATCTTCTTCCACAGCGGGGTGAAACCGAATGCTCCAGGTCATATGGGTGCCTTAACTGAAGCGAGCTTCCATGTCTTCCAGGCTCAGGGTGTGGTCTTCATCGTGGGTGGTCAGGCGCTCGATCGCCAGCCTTTCAGCGCGCAGGTCTTCAAGCTCGTCCTGCAACGCCTGGTAGGCCTCGACCCCCACCAGCACCGCGGCCGGCTCGTTGTCCTTGAAGATCACCAGGTGCGTAACTTCGCCGCTGGTGACTTCCTTCAGTCGTGCTCCGAAATTGCGGACCATGGCCGTCGCGGAAACGGCCTGTTCGGCCCGGTCCAGAAGTGCGCTCATTGCAACTGCCTCAGGTATTCATCGTGGAAGGGCTGCCGGAAGTATACGCAACATTATGCGTAAAACAATGCGTAACTCCGGCGCTATCGAACCCATGCACCTAACGCCCAAACCGCTCCAGCTGCATCTCCCGCAAGCGGCTCAGCGTGCGGCGGAACGGAAAGGCCAGATAGCCGCACTCGTAGAGCCGGTCCATCTCCACTTCGGCCTCGATATACAGCGGCACGCCCCGGTCGTAGCACTCGTCTACCAGGGCGATGAAGCGCCGCACCGCATTATCGTTGCGGGCGAGGGCGGGGAGCTGGCGGTCGCCGGCCTGCACCTGTTCGCTGGCGTCCTCGGTGCCCCGGGCGATGCGGCCCTCGCGCTGCTCGCCGCCCAGCACGGGTACGTCACCGAGCAGGATGGCGGTGAAGCGATCACAAAGGGCGATGTAGTCCTGTGACGCCCACGGCGCTTCGCACAGGGCGTCAAAGCTGGCCCACAGCGTGGTTGCGCTTCGGGCAATGACCTCCAGGCTTCGTCCGTTGAGCTCCAGCGGCGCGTGTTCGACCAGCTTTCCGCCGGCCAGCGAGGCGAACAGCCCGGGCAGGGCGGACGCCTGCTCCGGCTGGCGCACCCAGTAACGCTGCACTTCGCGTCCCGGATGCAGGCGATGGTCCTGCCCACCGTCCAGGCCGAACACCTGCAGGTGCCGCTCGATGGCGTGAATCGCCGGCAGGAAACGCTCGCGGTTGAAGCCGTCGGCGTACAGCTGCGCGGGCGGCTGGTTGGAGGTGACCACCAGTACCACGCCGTTGGCGAACAGCTTCTGCAGCAGGCCGCCGAGCAGGATGGCGTCGCCGATGTCGTTGACGAACAGCTCGTCGAAACACAGCACGCGCACCTCGGCCGCCAGTTCGTCCGCCAGGCCCTGCAGCGGGTCGGCGGTACCGGTCAGTTGGAACAGCCGGCGGTGCACCCAGCGCATGAAATGGTGGAAATGCTGACGGCGCGACGGCACTTGTAGGGCTTGCTGGAAGCGATCCATCAGCCAGGTCTTGCCGCGCCCCACAGGCCCCCACAAGTACACGCCGCCGACCGCCTCGTCGGCGTGCAGGGCCCGCAAACAGTCGTCCAGCAGTTCGACGGCCTGCCACTGGGCCGGGTCGGCGACGAAGCCCTGAGTGTCGATGGCGTGGCGGTACAGGGTGGCAAGCGGCGAGGGCATGAACGGCATCCCGAAAACGAAAGGGGCGAGTATACGGGCCGCTGCGGCCGGCTGGTCAGCCTGAACTTTCCCACTCGCCACGGCTCGGTAATAGAACTCGGCCGAGGCCGGTGCATACCCCTGGTGGCAAGGAATAGACACGATGCTGGACAAGCCTTTCGCTGCATCCTGGCGCCTGAGTGGCCGGGTCGGCCTGCAGGAAGCCCTGGCCCTGCCGCGTATCGCCATCGAAAGCGTCGAGCCGGTGGTGGAGGGCGGTCGCTTCGCCGCCAAGGCCATCGTCGGCCAGCCGGTGACGATCGGCGCGGTGATCTTCACCGATGGCCATGAACTGATGGCGGCCGAGCTGCTGTGGCGACACGCCGAGCGCTCCGACTGGCACAGCCAGCCGATGACCCTGCTGGGCAACGATCACTGGCAGGCGCGCCTGCTGCCGAGCGAGACCGGCCGGCTGGTGTTCGCCATCGAGGCCTGGTGGGACGACTACGGCACCTTCTGCAGCGAGCTGCAGAAGAAACATGCCGCCGGCCTGCAGCTGGATCTGGAAATTGAGGAGGGCCGCCGGCACCTGCACGGCGCCATCAACCGCGCCAATGGCCAGGAGGCCGAGCAGTTGCGCCAGGTGCTGGAGCTGCTGGCGCAGACCGAGGAACAGGACGCCCGGGTGGCGCTGCTGCTCGACGAGCAGACTCGCCAGGTAATGGCGGACACCGCCGAACGTGCCTTCCGGTTGCGCAGCCTCGATTACCCGCTGGAAGTGGAGCGTCCGCTGGCGCAGTTCGCCAGTTGGTACGAGCTGTTCCCGCGCTCGGTCACCTCCGATGCCAGCCGCCACGGCACCTTCCGCGATGTGATCGAGCGCCTGCCGGCCATCGTCGCCATGGGCTTCGACGTGGTGTATTTCCCGCCCATCCACCCCATTGGCCACAGCCATCGCAAGGGTCGCAACAACAGCCTGACGGCGGCGCCGGACGATCCCGGCAGCCCCTATGCCATCGGTAGCGAGGAGGGTGGCCACGACGTCATCCATCCCGAACTGGGCAACCTGGGGGATTTCCGCGAACTGGTCGCCGTGGCCCGCTCCCTGGGTCTGGAGGTGGCGCTGGACTTCGCCATCCAGTGCTCGCCGGACCACCCCTGGCTGCGCGAGCATCCCGAGTGGTTCAGCTGGCGCCCGGACGGCAGCCTGCGCTACGCGGAAAACCCGCCCAAGAAGTACGAGGACATCGTCAACGTCGACTTCTATGCCGAGGGCACCCAGCCCGGCCTGTGGCAGGCGCTGCGCGATGTGGTGGCCTTCTGGGTGGAGCAGGGCGTGACGCTGTTCCGGGTCGACAACCCGCACACCAAGCCGCTGCCGTTCTGGGAGTGGCTGATCGCCGATATTCGCGGCCAGCATCCGGAGGTGATCTTCCTCTCCGAAGCCTTCACCCGCCCGGCGATGATGGCGCGCCTCGGCAAACTGGGTTTCAGCCAGAGCTACACCTACTTCACCTGGCGCAACACCAAGCGTGAGCTGGCCCAGTACTTCAGCGAACTGAACGAGGCGCCCTGGCGCGACTGCTACCGGCCGAACTTCTTCGTCAACACGCCGGACATCAACCCGTTCTTCCTGCAGAGCGCCGGGCGCGCCGGCTTTCTGATCCGCGCCGCGCTGGCCACCATGGGTTCGGGGCTGTGGGGCATGTACTCCGGCTTCGAGCTGTGCGAGGGCGAGGCCATTCCCGGCAAGGAGGAATACCTGCACTCGGAGAAATACGAGATCAAGCCGCGCAACTATCGGCAGCCCGGCAACATCGTGGCGGAGATCGCCCGGCTCAACCTGATTCGCCGCAACAACCCCGCACTGCAGACCCACCTGGGCTTCAGGCCCTACAACGTCTGGAACGACAACATCCTGTATTTCGGCAGGCGCAGCGAAGACCTGTCCAATTTCATCCTGGTGGCCATCAGCCTGGATCCGTACCACGCTCAGGAGGCACATTTCGAGCTGCCGCTGTGGGAGTTCGGTCTGCCCGACGAGGCCAGCCTGGACGGCGAGGACCTCATGAACGGCAAGCGCTGGACCTGGCACGGCAAGGTTCAGTGGATGCGCATTGAACCCTGGGTACTGCCGTTCGGCATCTGGCGCATCCGCCCCCACGGAATCTGAGGGAGCAAGGCACATGGCGAAACGACCCCGGCCACGCCCCGCGGCCTTCATCGACGACCCGCTCTGGTACAAGGACGCCGTCATCTACCAGGTGCATGTGAAGTCCTACCACGACGCCAACGGCGATGGCATCGGCGACTTCCAGGGACTGATCGAACGCCTGGACTACATTGCCAACCTCGGCGTCAACACCATCTGGCTGCTGCCGTTCTTTCCCTCACCGCGCCGTGACGACGGTTATGACATTTCCGATTACCGCGCCGTGCACCCCGATTACGGCGACATGGCCACGGTGCGGCGCTTCATCGACGAGGCCCACCGCCGCGGCCTGCGGGTGATCGCCGAACTGGTCATCAACCACACCTCCGACCAGCACCCCTGGTTCCAGCGCGCCCGGATGGCGCGCAAGGGCTCGCGCATGCGCGACTTCTATGTGTGGTCGGACACCAACCAGAAATACCAGGGCACGCGGATCATCTTCCTCGACACGGAAACCTCCAACTGGACCTGGGACCCGGTGGCCAAACAGTACTTCTGGCACCGCTTCTACTCCCACCAGCCGGACCTGAACTTCGACAACCCCACGGTGCTGCGCGGCGTGCTGAGCATCATGCGCTTCTGGCTGGACATGGGCATCGACGGCCTGCGCCTGGACGCCATTCCCTACCTGATCGAGCGCGATGGCACCAACAATGAGAACCTGCCGGAAACCCACGAGGTTCTGCGGCAGATCCGCGCCGAGATCGAGGCCAACTACCCGGACCGCATGCTGCTGGCCGAGGCCAACCAGTGGCCGGAGGACACCCGCCCGTATTTCGGCGACGGCGACGAATGCCACATGGCCTTCCATTTTCCTCTGATGCCGCGCATGTACATGGCCATCGCCCAGGAAGACCGCTACCCGATCACCGACATCCTGCGCCAGACGCCGGAAATCCCCGAAAAATGCCAATGGGCGATCTTCCTGCGCAACCACGATGAACTGACCCTGGAGATGGTCACCGACCACGAACGGGACTATCTATGGAACGTCTACGCCGCCGACCGCCGGGCGCGTCTGAACCTGGGCATCCGCCGGCGCCTGGCGCCGCTGGTGGAGCGTGACCGTCGGCGTATCGAGCTGCTGCACAGCCTGCTGCTGTCCATGCCCGGCACGCCGACGCTGTATTACGGCGACGAGATCGGCATGGGCGACAACATCTACCTGGGCGACCGCGATGGCGTGCGCACGCCGATGCAGTGGAGCAGCGACCGCAACGGCGGCTTTTCCCGCGCCGACCCGGCCAGCCTGGTGCTGCCGCCGATCATGGACCCGCTGTACGGCTACCAGAGCGTCAACGTGGAAGCCCAGCTGCGCGACCCGCACTCGCTGCTCAACTGGACACGGCGCATGCTGGCGGTGCGCAAGCAGCAGAAGGCCTTCGGCCGCGGCGAGCTGAAGATGCTGGCGCCGAGCAACCGGCGCGTGCTCGCCTACCTGCGCGAATACACCGGGGTCGATGGCAAGCACGAGATCATCCTCTGCGTGGCCAACCTGTCGCGGGCCGCCCAGGCCGCCGAGCTGGAACTGTCCGCCTTGGATGGCAAGGTGCCGGTGGAAATGCTCGGCGGCGCCGCCTTTCCGCCGATTGGCGAGTTGCCCTACCTGCTGACGCTGCCGCCCTATGGTTTCTACTGGTTCCTGCTGGCCGATGCCACACAGATGCCCGCCTGGCACCAGCCGGCGCTGGAGCGCATGCCGGAACTGATGACCCTGGTGATCAAGCGCGACCTGCAGGAGCTGCTCGAACGGCCGCTGCGGGAGACGCTGGAGAACGACATCCTGCCCACCTACCTGGCCAAGCGGCGCTGGTTCGGCGGCAACCCGCAAGGTCGCCTGCACCTGCTCTACCTGCAGCCGCTGGCCAGCGAGTCCTATGCGCTGTGCGAGCTGGAGGTGCTGGGCAACGACGGCCCCGCGCATTACCAGCTACCGCTGGCCTTCCTCGCCGATGCACAGGCCGGCACCAACCTGGCCCAGCGCCTGGCCCTGGGACGCCTGCGTCGGCGTCAGCAGGTCGGACTGCTCACCGATGCCGTGAGCCTGCCCGGCTTCACTCACGAGGTGCTGCAGGCCCTGCGCGCCGGGCGCGAAGTGGAGGGGCGCCATTCCCGGCTGACCTTCCACGGCAGCGCGAAACTGGCGGAGCTGGAGGTCATCGAGGACGAGTCCATCGAGCCGATGACGGCCGAACAGTCCAACAGCTCGGTGCTCATCGGCGAGCGCATGGTCCTCAAGGTGATCCGCCGCATCCGCCCCGGCGTCCATCCGGAGGCCGAGATGGGCGGGTATCTCACCGAACAGGGCTTCTCGCATATCGCGCCGCTGCTGGGCGAGGTGCGGCGCATGGATGCTGAAGGCACCCCGCATACCCTGATGCTGCTGCAGGGCTATCTGGACAGCCAGGGCGATGCCTGGAACTGGACGCAGAACAACCTGGAGCGCGCCATCCGCGACGAACTGGCCGGCGGCCTGTCCAGCCAGGAGAACCAGTTCGGCGCGCTGGAAGAATTGACCGCCTTCGCCCACATGCTGGGCCGGCGCCTGGGCGAGATGCACCTGGTGCTGGCGCGCCCCTCGACCGATCCGGCTTTCGGCACCCGCGCCGCCGACAGCACCCTGTGCAACGCCTGGGCCGCGGACATCGCCGAACAGTTGCGCGAGGCGCTGCGCCTGCTGGATAGCCAGCGCACCCATCTGCCGGCCGAGGTGCGCACCGAGGCCGCCTGGCTGAGCGGGCAGGGCGACGCGCTGGAAGCGCTGGTGCGGCGTCTCGCCAGCCGGGTGGCGGGCGGCCTGGTGATGCGCGTGCACGGCGATCTGCACCTGGGACAGGTGCTGGTGGTGGGCGGCGACGCCTACCTGATCGACTTCGAGGGCGAGCCGGAGCGCAGCCTGGAAGAGCGCCGCACCAAACACAGCCCCTACAAGGATGTCACCGGCGTGCTGCGCTCGTTCGACTACGCCGCCGCCCTGGCCATGCGCAACGCCCAGGGCAGCGACAGTTCCGAGGAAGCCGCCAAGGCCCGCCAGGCCATCGCCAGCAGCTACCTGCAGCAGTCGCACATGGTCTTCCTTCGCGCCTACCGACAGGCGGCCGCCGACCTGTCGCACGCCTGGAAGGACGAGGGCGGCGAAGAGGCGGCACTGATCCTGTTCGGCATCGAAAAGGCGGCCTATGAACTGCGCTATGAGGCCCGTTATCGACCAGACTGGCTGGAAGTCCCCCTGCACGGATTGGTCGATCTGTGCAGCCCGCTGCTGGAGAAACCGAACCCATGAACGACCTGGCACCTGCCGCGCAACGCGCCACCGAACGGGCCGCCATCGATGCCCTGGAGCAGGGCGAGCACGGCAATCCGTTTGCCTTCCTGGGCCCCCATCGTGACGGCGACGGCGTCTTCATCCGCGCCTGGCTGCCCGGCGCGCAGCGCGTCGAGCTGCTGGCGGCGCCGGGCGGCGGTCCGTCGGGCGCCGATGAGGCGAACGACGCCCTGCTCGGCGAAATGGGCCAGCCCCACCCGGGGCTGTTCTGCCTGCGCATCGAGCCAGCCTGCGATTACCGCTACCGCATCCACTGGCCGGAGAGCGTGCAGGAAACCGAGGACCCCTACGCCTTCGGCCCGCTGCTCGGCGATCTGGACATCTACCTGTTCAGCGAGGGCAATCACCGCCAGCTCGGCGAGGTGTTCGGTGCCCAGCTGGCGCGGCATCAGGGCGTGGACGGCGTGTGCTTTTCCGTCTGGGCACCCAATGCGCGGCGGGTGTCGGTGGTCGGCAACTTCAATGCCTGGGACGGGCGCCGCCACCCGATGCGCCTGCGCCATCCCGCAGGCGTGTGGGAGCTGTTCATTCCCCGCCTGGGTGTGGGGGAGGTCTACAAGTTCGAGATCCTCGGCCAGGACGGCCTGCTGCCGCTCAAGGCCGACCCCCTGGCGCGCACCAGCGAGCCGCCGCCGGCCACCGGCTCGGTGGTTGCCGCGCCGCTGGATTTTCCCTGGAGCGATGCCGACTGGGTGGAGCAACGCCCGCAGCGCCAGGCCCATGACCAGCCGCTGGCCATCTATGAAGTGCACGTCGGCTCCTGGCGCCGCCACGGCGAGCGCGACGGGAGGCAACTGAGCTGGGCGGAACTGAGCGAACAGCTGATTCCCTATGTGCTGGACCTGGGCTTCACCCACATCGAGCTGCTGCCGATCATGGAGCATCCGTTCGGCGGCTCCTGGGGCTACCAGCCGCTGGGCCTGTTCGCCCCCACCGCCCGCCACGGCAGCCCGGCGGACTTCGCCGCCTTCGTGGACGCCTGCCACCGCGCCGGACTGGGCGTGCTGCTCGACTGGGTGCCGGCGCATTTCCCCACCGACCCCCACGGCCTGGGGCGTTTCGACGGCACCGCGCTGTACGAGTACGCCCACCCGTTCGAGGGCTTTCACCAGGACTGGGATACCTATATCTACAACCTGGGCCGTACCGAAGTGCATGGCTTCATGCTCGCCTCGGCGCTGCACTGGCTGCGCACCTTCCATATCGACGGGCTGCGCGTGGATGCCGTCGCCTCGATGCTCTACCGTGACTATTCGCGCGAAGCCGGCGAATGGATTCCCAACCGCCACGGCGGTCGTGAGAATCTGGAGGCCATCGACTTCCTCTGCCACCTCAACGACGTGGTGAACCTGGAAGTGCCCGGCGCGCTGGTGATCGCCGAGGAGTCCACGGCCTGGCCCGGGGTCAGCCGGCCGACCCGCGAAGGCGGCCTGGGCTTTGCCTACAAATGGAACATGGGCTGGATGCACGACAGCCTGGGCTACATCACCGAAGACCCGATCCACCGCAGCCATCACCACGACGAGCTGACCTTCGGGCTGCTTTATGCGTTCTCCGAGCAGTTCATCCTGCCCATCTCCCACGATGAGGTGGTGCACGGCAAGCGCTCGCTGCTGGACAAGATGCCCGGCGACCGCTGGCAGCAGTTCGCCAACCTGCGGCTGTTCTTCAGCTTCATGTGGACCCACCCGGGCAAGAAACTGCTGTTCATGGGCTGCGAGTTCGGCCAGTGGCGCGAATGGGACCACGACCAGGAACTGGACTGGTATCTGCTGCGCTACGGCGACCACGTCGGCGTACAGAGCCTGGTGCGCGCCCTCAACCGGCTGCATCGCGAAGAGCCGGCGCTGCACCGTCTGGACGGCAACAGCGCCGGCTTCCGCTGGGTGATCGGCGACGATCACAGCAACAGCGTCTACGCCTGGCTGCGCAACGACCGCGACGGCGGGGTCCTGCTGGTGGTGCACAACTTCACCCCGGTGCCGCGCAACGACTACCGCATCGGCGTGCCGCTGCCCGGCCGCTGGGCCGTGCGGTTCAACAGTGACGACGAGCTGTACGCCGGCTCCGGCGCCGGCAGCCACGGCGAGCGGCAGAGCGAGGAGGTGATCAGCCATGGCGACGCGCACTCGCTGATCCTCGACCTGCCACCGCTGGGCAGCCTGATCCTCAAGCCGATTGAGGGTTAACCCGCATCCTGCTTTCCGTTTTCTGTAGGGTCCAAGTCAGCGCTTTGCCTTCAGCCGTGCACCCGCCCGCCGCTCCAGCACCAGATAGAGCACGCAGGCCACCAGCAGAGGCAGCAGAAAATACAGCGCCCGGTAGCCGATCAGCGCGGCCAGCAGGGTACTGGCCGGCATCTGATGCTGGAGCATGGCGAGGAAGATGGCTTCCAGCACGCCCAGGCCAGCGGGAATGTGGGTGACCACGCCAGCGATGGCGCTGATCAGCAGGATGCCCAGCACCGTGGCGAAGCCGGCGCGTTCCGGCAGCAGCAGGGTGATGAGCACGGCCATCAGGCACCAGTTCAGCGCGCCCATGCCAGCCTGCAGCAGGGCGAAGCGCAGCGAGGGCAGGGTGATGCGATGGGCGCGCCAGTGCCAGGTGCGATGGATGGCGAAGCGGCAGGCCAGCAGATAGCCCGCGGCGGTCAGCAACAGCAGGACCCCGACGATACGCAAGCCGCCGTTACCCAGCCGCCAATGCTCCGGCAAATCCAGCAGGCCCAGCGCGAACACCACGCCGGCCATCAGGATGTAACCCAGCCAGTTGGTGATGATGCTGGTGCTGAGAATCCGCGTGATGGTGGCCAGGCTCAGGCCCAGCCGCGAATACAGCCGGTAACGCATGGCCACGCTGCCCACCCAGGAGCCCAGGTTCAGGTTGAAGGCGTAGCAGACGAACGCCACCCGCAGCACCTGGCGGGTGGGCAGGTGATGCCCGGTATAGGCACGCCCGAGCAGGTCGAAGGCACTGAACAGCAGATGGCTGACCAGCACCAGCACCACTCCGAGGGCCAGCGTCAGCAGGCTGAAACCACGCAGCGCCAGCCAGACTTCGTGCCAGTCCACATGGCGGATCAGGTTGAACAGCAGCACGGCCAGCACGCCGACCAGCGCCAGGGTCACCAGCCGCCGCACCAGACGCCCCGCGCTGCGCGCCGGCAGCGCCTTGTCGCTCACGGCTTGCCGGACCCGCAGGCCACCGTGTCCGGCGCCTCGGGCGCGACCGTGGCCAGTTTCGGACGGTGGGCGGGAAACCAGCCCAGCACGGCGGGGAAGTGCCGGGCGGCGTGGAAGCCGAGGAACATCAGCGGCGCCCGCCACCAGTAGCCACGCCGCAGCAGCTGGCGGGTGACCGGCTTGCAGCGCGTTTCGGCCAGCTCGCTAAGGTGCGCGTACAGCCGCTGGTTGAACGCGGGATCGCGGATGAACAGGTTGGCTTCCAGATTCAGCGACAGGCTCAGCGGATCGAGATTGCTGGAGCCCACGGTGCTCCATTCCCGGTCGACCAGCGCCACCTTGCCATGCAGGGGCTTCTCGCAGTATTCGCGGATGCACACGCCGTCGCGCAGCAGGTAGTCGTAGAGCAGGCGCCCGCAGACCCACACCCAGCGCATGTCTGGCTGCCCCTGCAGGATCAGGGTCACCTGCACGCCGCGCCGGGCGGCATTGCGCAGCTCGCGCAGCAGCCGATAGCCGGGAAAGAAGTAGGCATTGGCCACCAGCAGCCGTTCACGGGCGTCGCGGATCGCCGCCATGTACTGGTCCTCGATGTCATCCTGGTGATCATCGTTGTCGCGGATCGCCAGCAGCATGGCGCTGCGCCCGTTTTCGGCGGGGCGCGGGCGCGGATGCAGGCCGGCACCCGGTGCCTGCACGCCAAAATGAGCCAGCAGCTCCATGGCGGCGAGGTGAATATCGGCGACCACCGGGCCGCGCACCTCGACGGCGTAATCCTGCTTGGCCATGGGGCCGAATTCCTGCAGGTGGTCGAGGCAGAAGTTGATGCCGCCCACAAAGGCGACCTCGCCGTCGACCACCACGATCTTGCGGTGCAGCCGGCGGAACAGGTTGGTGCGCATGCCGAACATCTTCGGGCGCGGGTCGAACAGGTGCACCCGCACGCCGACCCGGGTCAGGGCTTCGATGTAGGCCCGGCTCAAATCGGCGGTGCCGTAGCCGTCGGCGGTCACTTCGATGCGCACGCCGCGCTCGGCCGCCTCGATCAGCGCCTGTTGCAGCGCCTGACCGACCGGGTCCTCGAAGATGATGAAGGTTTCCAGCAGCACCTCGTGACGCGCCGCGCGGATCGCCTCGAACACCCGTGGGAAGTAGTCCTCGCCGTTGATCAGCAGTTCCACCTGGTTCTGCCCCTGCCAGGTGTCGTTCACAGATGCACCTCCACCGCCAGCGGGGCATGGTCGGACAGATGCGACCAGGGCCGCCGAGTCAGCACCCGCGCCTCGTGTCCGCTGCAGTTGCGCAGGTAGACGCGATCCAGCGGCAACAGTGGCCAGCGCGCCGGAAAGCTCTTCGCCGGTGCGCCATGGGCGCGGGTGAACACTTCATGCAGGCCGCACTCGGCCAGCGTGGCGTCGGCCTTGCAGCGCCAGTCATTGAAGTCGCCGGCCACGATCACCGCCGCATCCACCGGCAGGCCGCTCAGCAGCCGGCACAACAGGCGCAGCTGCTTTTGTCGATGGTGTTCCTGCAGCCCCAGGTGCACACAGACGGCATGCACTGCGCGCTCGCCCGGCACATCCAGCTCGGCATGCAGCAGGCCGCGCATCTCGTGATCGCCGATGGACACGTCGTGGTTGTGGAACGCCAGGATCGGAAACTTGGAAAGCAGCGCGTTGCCGTGATCGCCGTCCGGGTAGACCGCGTTGCGGCCGTAGGCGAACTCCGGCCACATGCTGTCGGCGAGGAACTCGTACTGCGGCGTCGGCGGCCAGTCCTTCCAGCGCAGCGCGTGACTCTGGTGCGCGCCGTGCACTTCCTGCAGGAACACCAGCTCGGTGGACAGGATGCGCACCGCGTCGCGCAGCTCCGGCAGGATGAAACGCCGGTTGAAGAAGGTGAAGCCCTTGTGGGTGTTCACCGTCAGCAGGCGCAGCCGGTGCACCGCCGACCGCTGGCTATGGCGCAGCGTCTCGGGGCTCATGTTGTTCCCTCCAGGCGCCCCGGCAGGTATTCCAGGCGATCCGCCAGCCCCAACCGCTCCAGCAGACCACGCGCATCGTAGGGGGCGCGCACTTTTACATCATTGTCGAAATAGCAGTACAGATCCCGCGACTGACGTTCCACCCGACGCCCGGCATCGATCAGATGCGCATCGCCCGGCTGCTTGCCGCGCGTCCAGTGGCGAATGCGCTCGGCCCAGCGATCCAGCGCCTCGGCGCTGTAGCCGCTGGCATAGAGTTCCTCGTCGCCATGCAGGCGCAGGTAGAGGAAGTCGCTGGTCAGGTCTTCCTGATACGGCCACTTGCCGGCGGTGTCGGCCACCACCAGGGCGACCCGGTAGCGGCTGAGCAGCTCGACGAACGCCGGCACCACGAAGCTGCGATTGCGGATTTCCACGGCATGGCGCAGCGGACCCTCGTGGGCAAATTGCAGCGAGTCCTTGTGACGCAGCGTGCTGCCGCATTGCCGGGCGCAGGCGCGCGCGGCCTCGGCATCCTGCGGCAGCAGGCCGAGGAACTGCTCGAACTGCTCGGCATCGAAGCGAAAGTTCGGCGGGAATTGCCAGAGCACCGGTCCCAGCTTGTCCTCCAGGCGCAGCACCCCGGAGGCGAAGAAGTTGGCCACCGGAGTTTCCACTTCGCGCAGGCGCCGCACATGGGTGATGAAGCGCGGCGCCTTGACGCTGAACACGAAGTCGTCGGGCGTGTCGGCGTACCAGCCGGCGTAGCGCTCGGGCGTCTGCAGGGCATAGAAGGAGCCGTTGATCTCGATGCTGCCCACCGTGCGCGAGGCGTAGTGCAGCTCCTGCTTCTGTGCCAGCCCCTCGGGATAGAAGTCGCCCCGCCAGGGCGCGTAGCGCCAGCCGGAAATACCGATGCGTATCTCGCTCATCGCTCAGGAGCGCTTGGGCGCCGTCATCGCCGGGGGATCGCTGGCCGGGAAGGAGTCCTCGATAGCCTCGTCGAGCAGCGCCTCGCCGTGTACCTGCTCCTCGTCGCCGCTGCGCGCCTGCTGGCGCTGCGGTTGCAGTTCCACCTTCACCCAGCCGCTTTCCCGCCGGTCGAAGGCCTCGAAGGCGGCGATGGCATCGCTCATGGGTTTGATCTGCGTGAGGATCTGCGCCGGATCGACCGCGCCCGACACCACCAGCTCGATGAGCTTCGGGATGTAGCGCCGGTGCGGGCAGTTGCCCATCTTCAGGGTCAGGTTCTTCATCATCGCCATGCCGATGGGAAAGCTGCGCGCCTGCTCCGGGTACACACCAATGATGGACAGGGTTCCGGCCTTGGCCAGGCCTTCCACCGCCCACTGCAGCACCTGGCTGGGCGCATCGCCGGGATGCCAGTTTTCGCCGTCCGGATGGGTGTGCGGCGCGACACTGGCGACTTCCTCGCGGAAACTGCCGGTATCTTTGTGCAGCGGGGCCTGACGGGGCTGCTCGGCGTCCACGCCCACCGCGTCGATGGCGCGGTCGACACCGATGCCCGCCGTCAGCCGGCGCAGGGTGGCGATCGGGTCTTCCTTGTCAAAGTTGATCACCTCCGCACCCTGCTGGCGGGCCATGCGCAAACGGTCTTCCAGGTGATCGATGGCGTAGACCTGCCCGGCGCCCAGGAGCAGGGCGCTGGCAATGGCGAACTGACCGACCGGGCCGCAGCCGAACACCGCCACGGTGTCACCCGGCCTGATTTCCGCCAGTTCGGCGCCGAAATAGCCGGTGGGGAAGATGTCCGACAGCAGGATCGCCTGATCGTCGCTGATGCTGCTCGGCAACTTGACCAACCCCACATTGGCGAAGGGCACGCGCACCTTTTCGGCCTGCATGCCATGGAACGGACCGGTGCTCTTCGGCCCGCCGAAGAAGGCGGTGCCGGCCTGTGGGCCGTTGGGGTTGGCCACATCGCACTGGGAGTAGTACCCGGCGCGGCAATACACGCAGTTGCCGCAGGCGATGGTCGAACCGATCACCACCCGGTCACCAATCTGCAGGTTGCGCACGTCATCGCCCAGGGCCTCGACGATGCCGACGCCTTCGTGGCCGAGGATGGTGCCCGGCTGCATGCCCGCCATGGTGCCCCGGACCATGTGCAGGTCGGTGCCACAGATCGCCGACGCCGTGATCCGCACAATGGCGTCGGTGGGTGCCTGCAGCGTCGGTTCCGCTACGTCTTCCAGGCGAATGTCGCCCACATCATGGAATACCACGGCCTTCATGCTCGGCCTCCTCGCCCGACAGGGCGACTCAATGCGCTTTCGCCACGCCGCGCAGCACCGTATCGCTGGCGCGCTGGCTGTTGATGCTGGCGATGTTGCCCAGCGAGACCACGCCGATCAGGCGCTTTTCGCGGTTGAGCACCGGCAGGCGGCGCATCTGGATGTCGGCCATGTTCTGAGCGACGTGCTGGACGTCCTCATCGTCGAAGCAGTAGCGGATGCCGCTGCTCATCACCTGGCGCACCGGCGTGTCGGGCGACATGCCCTGGGCGACGGCGCGAATGGCGATGTCGCGATCGGTGATCATGCCGACCAGGCGTTCGCCTTGATGGACCAGCAGGGCGCCACTGTCGATGCGCTGCATCATGCTGGCCGCTTCCTGAATGCTCTGCTCGGGAAGAATGGTCTGTACATCGTGGGTCATGACTTCGGAAATCTTCATGGCGACCTCCCGGTTGCTGAAACCTGAACCAGGCGGGCGTTATTACCCACCCCTTGAAGGTCCGACTAGGGGGATGCAGGACGGTTCAGAACATCCGGGGCCGCCTGTCCAGTGGCGGGTGCGACGGCTTATCCCGCTTCGCGCTGCAGTTCCAGCAGCAGCAGCGAGCGGCCGGTGACCAGAAACTCGCTGTGAAAGGAATGGAACTCCCCGCCGCGCAGCTCCGGCCGGTTGGTGTCCAGCAGGCTGTTCCAGCCGACCCCCTGGGCCACCTCGGGCAACAGAAAGTTCACCGCGTCGTCATGGGCATTGACGATTACCAGCAGGGTCACGTCGGCACCCTTGCGGCGGATGCCGGTGGGCTGGGCACGGCCATCCAGCAGCATGCCCATGCAGCGCGCATTGGCGTCGTGCCAGTTCTCCTCACTCATCTCGCTGCCGTCGGGCACCAGCCAGGCCACGTCCTTGACCCCCAGCGCCTCGTTGTAATTGCCGACCAGGAAACGCGCGCGGCGCAGGATCGGGTAGCTGCGGCGCAGGGCGACCAGCCGGCGGGTGAAGCTGAGCAGTTGCTGGCCTTCCTCATCGAGATTCCAGTCGATCCAGGAGAGCTCGTTGTCCTGGCAATAGACATTGTTGTTGCCGTGCTGGGTGCGGCTGAACTCGTCGCCCGCCACCAGCATCGGCGTGCCCTGGGACAGGAACAGGGTGGCCAGCATATTGCGCATCTGCCGCAGGCGCAGGGCGCGAATCTCCGGATCGTCCGTGGGGCCTTCCCAGCCGTGGTTCCAGGAGTAGTTGTTATCCGTGCCGTCGCGGTTGTGTTCCTCGTTGGCCTCATTGTGTTTGTGGTCGTAGCTGACCAGGTCGCGCAGGGTGAAGCCATCATGGGCGGTGATGAAGTTGACCGACGCGTAGGCGCGGCGGCCGCGCTGGTCGAACAGGTCGCCCGAACCGGTCATCCGGCAGGCCAGCTCGGCCAGCATGCCGTCATCGCCGCGCCAGAAGGCGCGCACGCAGTCGCGGAATTTGTCGTTCCATTCCACCCAGCCTGGTGGAAAGCCGCCGACCTGGTAACCGCCGGGGCCGCAATCCCAAGGCTCGGCGATCAGCTTGACCTTGCTCAGGGTCGGGTCCTGGCGGCAGGCCACCAGAAAGCCGTGGCGCTCGTCGAAACCGTGAGAATGACGGCCGAGAATAGTTGCCAGATCGAAGCGGAAACCGTCCACGCGCATTTCCGTGGCCCAGTAGCGCAGCGAGTCGGTGACCATCTGCAGCACGCAGGGGTGGCTGAGATCGAGGGTGTTGCCGGTGCCGGAATCGTTGATGTAGAAGCGCCGGTTGTCGGGCATCAGCCGGTAGTAGGTGGCGTTGTCGATGCCGCGCATGCTCAGCGTCGGGCCCAGCTCGTTGCCCTCGGCGGTGTGGTTGTAGACCACGTCGAGAATCAGCTCCAGGCCGGCATCGTGCAGGCGGGCGACCATCTCCTTGAACTCGTTGACCTTGCCGCTGGCCAGGTAGGCCGGGTGCGGCGCGAAGAAGGCGATGCTGTTGTAGCCCCAGTAATTGTTCAGGTCCTTGTCCAGCAGGTGCTGGTCGTTGACGAAGGCATGCACCGGCAGCAGTTCCAGGCTGGTCACCCCCAGCGAGCGGATATGGCGCAGCAGTTCCGGACTGGTCAGCCCGGCGAAGGTGCCGCGGCAGTCCTCGGCCACCGCTGGATGGCGCATGCTCAGGCCGCGCAGGTGGGCTTCGTAGATGACCGTGCTGTCCCAGGGCACCCGCACCGTTTGCTGATCGCCCCAGGTAAAGGCCGGGTCGAGAATCTTGCATTTGGGCACGAAGGCCGCGCTGTCGCGGGTGTCGAAACTGAGATCGCCATCCGCAGAGCCGATGGTGTAGCCGAACAGCGATTCCGACCAGCGCAGCTGTCCCACCAACTGCTTGGCGTAGGGATCGATCAGCAGCTTATGGGGGTTGAAGCGGTGGCCGGCCTCCGGCTCGTAGGGTCCGTGCACCCGGTAGCCGTAGATCTGCCCGGGGTGGGCGTCAGGCAGATAGCCGTGCCAGATTTCGTTGGTGTACTCGGGCAGCTCGATGCGTTCGACCTCGCGGCGTCCGTTGTCGTCGAACAGGCACAGCTCCACCTTGGTGGCGTGGGCGGAAAACAGGGCGAAATTGACGCCCAGTCCATCCCAGGTGGCACCGAGGGGAAACGGATGACCCTCGGTGACCCGGGACCGCTGTCGCGGCTTGCGGCTAGTCATGCGGAACCCTCCCTGGCGGTCCGTCAGTGCGGTTGTTCATTTCTCTGGCGGCCCCCGCCGCCGCGCCGGCTGGTCGTCGCCGGCGTGTCCGCCGCCGCTGCCGCATGTGGCCGGCTGCGCGAGACCCGGGCCGGGGGTGTAGGCGTTCCAGTCTGCACGGTCTCGCTGGCCAGCCGACTGGCCAGGCCCCAGTGGCGATCCTGTTCGCCGTCCGGACATCCCTCGGCCTCCCAGATCTGGTAGGCCAGCTCACGTATGCGCTGCTCGTCGCTCATGATTGCTCTCCTGAAACATGCAACACCTCGACCGGGAACACTCCGAGCAGATCGCCCAGCGCCAGCCGACCCCGCGTGGGCGTCATGCGCCGACCGCCCAGCAGGCCGGACAGGGGCGTCGCGGTCAGTGCCCTCGGCAGTTCGACGGCGGTGTCGCCCCAGCGTTCCGCAGGCACCAGGGGAATGGACTGCCCGGCCAGCAGCTCGGCGCTCAGGCGAGGCACCACCACCAGCAGCCAGGTCTCGCCGTGGCGACGGGCAAAGGCCAGCGCCCGCTCGGCGTGGCGGCCGACCAGCGGCAGCGGCTGGTAATCGCCACGCCGGAACAGGTCGGGTTGCCGGCGGCGCAGGTCCAGCAGCCGGGCGATCAGCCGCTGCTTCACGCGTCCGTCGGGCCAGTGGCTCAGCAGCTCGGGCAGCGTGGCGTCCTGGGCGAGGGCGGTCTGGCGCGCCTCGAAATCCACCGGCTGGCGATTGTCCGGATCGACCAGGCTGAAATCCCAGAACTCGCAGCCCTGATAGAAATCGGGAACACCGGGGCAGGTCAGCTTCAGCAGGCACTGAGCCAGACCGTTCAGCGCGCCGGCCGGGGCCAGGCAGCGAGTCGCGTCGGCGATGCGCTGGCGCAGTTCGGCACCCGCCGGGGCCTGCAGCATTTGTTTCAGAAAGTGCCGGCAGGCCTCTTCGTAGGGGCCATTGGGCGCGCTCCAGCTGCTGTGCAGCTTCGCCTCGCGCACGGCCTTTTCCTGCCAGCGCAGCAGGCGCCGCAGATAGGCCTGCAGACCCTGCGCGTCGTCCGGGGCCAGGGCCAGCGGCCAACTGGCCAGCAGGGTCTGGTAGAGCATCAGCTCGTCGCCGGGGGAGGGCGCCGGCAGGCCATGCAGCGCGGCGCGCAGCGGTTCGGCCAAGCGCAGCCAGGCACTGGCCTCGTCGATAAACCAGGCGGCGCGTTCGCTAAGCACCGCCAGGCGGGCGCGGGTGTCCTCGCCGCGCTTGTGGTCATGGGTGGCGGTGGCCAGCAGATTGTCCGGAAAGCGGTCGGCGCGTTCGCGGCACGCGTCGTGGAAGGCCTGGGGCGGCGCGCAGAAATGTTGCGGGTCGAAGCCCACGTCGTTGCGCGACAGCAGCCGCGCCGAGCGGTAGCAGGTGGTGTCCTCCACGGCCTTGGCCGCCGCCGGCGCGGTGAGTTGCTGGAAACGGGTGAGCATCTTGCGCCGCAGCTTGCGCACCGGGCCGCGCGGCAGTTCGCGCAACGGCTGGCCGCCCAGCCAGCGTTCGAGGTGTTCCAGCAGCGGCCAGTCGGCTTCCAGCAGGCTTTGGCGTGCGCCATCCAATGCCATGCGGAAGAACCGCCAGTCCTCGGCGGAGCAGCCGCACACCGTGGCGTAGGTGCGATACACAGGGAAGTGCATGATCAGCGCGGTGAGCGCGCGGCGCAGCGAGCCCAGGGTCAGGTCGCGGCTGGCCAGGTCCTGGCGGGCAACCAGCAGCAGGCCCTGGGCAACGGTTTCCAGGTCGCCGGCCAGAGAGCCCTGCAGCATCAGCTGGCGGGCTTGCACCACCTCGTCGGCGAAATCCAGGTCGCGGCCGCTGGCCTCGCGCCAGAAGCGGGTCAGCGGCATCTCGCCGGCGGGGTCGTGCTGCAGCAGCGATAGCTGGTTCATGAATTCGTAGCCGGTGGTGCCATCCACCCCCCAGTCGCGTGCCAGGGATTCGCCGGCGCCGAGGATCTTTTCCACATAGATGGGCAGGTGGCGTTGCGGACACAGGCGATCGACCCGCCGGCGCAACCGTCGGCAATAGGCGCGGGGGTTGGCCAGGCCGTCCACATGATCGATGCGCAGGCCGTCGATCAGGCCTTCCTCGATCAGCGCGAACAGGGTGCGATGAATGGCTTCGAAGACCTCGGCGCGCTCGACCCGCAGACCGCCCAGCTCGTTGATGTCGAAGAAGCGCCGCCAGTTGATGTCGTCCGCAGCGGTGCGCCAGCTGGCCAGGCGGTAATGCTGGCATTCCAGCAAGGCATGCAGGCGCTGGAAGCCTTCCTCGCCATCCACGCGATACGCGTCCATGCCGCGTTGCAGGGCGGCGCGTACCTCTGGCTCCTGGCACAGCTGGCACAGCTCGTTGCGCAGCGTGGCGGCGCGGTGCCTGCCCCGCTCGCCGCGCGGCAAGCTGGCGAAGCGCACGGCCAGCGCGCCGAGCCCGGCATGACGGGCATGGCGCAGGATGCGCGCGCAGGACGCCGGCGCCAGAGGAAAGCGGTGTTCATGGTGACTGACGTAGAACTGCCCGGTGTCCTCCTGATAGTTGAGGACGATTTCCCCGTCTCGCAGCACCTGGGCGTAGTCGCTGCGCAGGAAGGGCACCAGCAGCTGGCCGCGCAGCAACGGGTCGTGGGAGCGCCACTGGATATCGAAGAACTTGGCGTAGGGGCTGGCTTCGCCCCATTCCAGCACATCGAGCCACCAGGGGTTGCCGTCGCCGCCGACCGCCATGTGGTTGGAGACGATGTCCAGGATCAGACCCATGCCGTGCGCGTGCAGCGCATCCACCAGCCGGCGCAGCGCCTCTTCACCGCCCAGTTCCGGGTTGATGCGGGTCGGGTCCAGCACGTCGTAACCGTGCAGCGAGCCGGGGCGGGCGGTGAACAGTGGCGAGGCATAGATATGGCTGATGCTCAGCGCGGCGAAGTAGGGCACCCGCCGAGCGGCGTCGTCCAGGGTGAAGCCCCGGTGGAACTGCAGGCGCAGGGTGGCGAGCAGCGTACTCATGGGCGCGAACCCGCCTGCCGGCTGCTATCCAGGAGACGCAGACGCGCCATGGCCTGCGGTTCGCGCAGCAGGCGATCCACGCTGACCGGCCAGCGTCGACGCCAGTTGGGATGGTGATCGCCGGGACCCGGCAAATTGGGTTGCTCCGGATGGCCGAGCACATCCTCCAGCGGCAGCAGCACCAGCGGCGCCGGGGTGCGCCCGAGAAATGCCACGCAGGCATCCAGCAGGCGGGCCGGATCCTCCTCGCCGTCGCGCAGCAGCCCTTCTACGCACAACGCCTCGACCAGCGCCCGACGATCCGCCTCGCGCTGGGCCAGGTCATCCCGGGCGCGCTGTGCGTCGATGTGGCCACTGGCCAGGCGCTGCTCGATGTCACGCCCTTCCAGCCAGCCGATGATGCTCGGCAGATCATGGGTGGTGCTGGTGGCCAGGGCCTCGTCGGACCACTGCGCCAGCGGCCGGAAGCCCTCCTGATGCTGCTCGAAATACAGCACGCGCATGCCCAGGATGTTGCGCCGCGCCAGGTCTTCGCTGAAGCCGGGCGGCACCGTGCCCAGATCTTCGCCGATGATCAAAGCCCGATGCCGGGTGGCTTCCAGACAGAGCAGGCGCAGCAGGTCGGCGCAGGGATAGTCCAGATAGGCGCCGGCCTCGGGCGGCGCCCCCTGGGGAATCAGCCAGAGCCGCTGCATTCCCATGGCGTGGTCGATGCGCAGGCCGCCGACATGGGCCAGGTTGGCACGTAGCATTTCCACATAGGCGCGAAAGCCGTGCTGACGCAGGCCTTCGGGCGAGAAGGCGGTGATGCCCCAGTTCTGCCCGGCACGGTTGATCAGGTCTGGCGGGGCGCCCACCGCCAGGGCCGGCAGGAACTCTTCCTGACGCGACCAGGCCTGGCTGCCGGTGGATTCGGCACCCACCGCCAGGTCGGCGATCAGGCCGATGCGCATGCCGGCGCCGATGGCGGCGTCCTGGGCGCGCTTCAGGCAGCGCGCGATCAACCACTGGCAGAAGGCATGGAAGCGCACTTCCTCGCCATGCTCCCGGGCGAAGCGCTCGACTTCGCCGTGTCGGGGATCGCGCAGGGACTCCGACCAGTCCCGCCAGTCGCCGGACTGACCGTGGGCCCGTTGAAAGGCCTGCAGCGCCTCGAAGCGGCAGTGATCGCGCAGCGCTTCGCCGCCGACCGCGCAGAAGCTGTTGAAGTCCGGCGTCAGCAGGTTCTCCTTGCCGCCGCCGCCAAAGCCGCGATACAGCTCGCGCAGGATGCGCAGGCGGGTGTTGCCAACCGCCGGCCAATCAATGAGCTCCAGCGCCTCCAGGCGTGCCAGTTCCGCCTCCAGATCGCTGAGCTTGAGCACCTGACTCTGGGCATGTTCACCCAGGATGCAGCCGGGCGAGGCATGCAGGACGTTGAAGAACAGCCGACTGGAAGGCGAGTAGGGGCTGTAGTGCTCGGGCAGGGCGCTGAACATGGCATGCACCGGGCTCAGCGCCAGGGCGTCGGCGCCGGCCTGGGCGGCGCTGCGCACCAGATGTTCCAGCGCCTCGGTGTCGCCCAGGCCGCCATCGCCCTGCCGACGCAGGGCATACAGCTGCACGGCCAGTCCCCACAGATGCCGGTCCTCGCCACCGGCCAGGCTGGCGACATCGGGACAGGCGGGCGGACAGACCGCGACGGTCAGCTGTTCGTCGCCGATCTCCAGGCGGTGATAGCCGGGTTGCTGCCAGGCGGGCAGACGCGCCTGGGTATCCAGACGGCCTTCGTGCGCCTGGGCACCTTCTTCGGTGAGGCGAAAGGCACTGCCCGGCTTGAAACGCCCGGCCAGATCGAGGAGCTGGCCCTGCTCGACGGTCAGCAACGGCCCATAGCAGCGACTGCGGTGGCGGTCCTTGAGGGTGGCGAGACTTTCCAGAATCTGTTGCGAGGTCTGGGCCGGATAGCCCATCGCTTCCAACAGGGCACGCTGCGCCTCGGGACTGACCCGCAGCTTCTGTTTGGCGGCATCCTGCCATTCGGTATTGAGCCCGACGGCCTTGGACAGTTCGGCCAGACGCTTGTCACTCATGGGCATTCTCCAGGGTGGCCAGCAGGCTGCAGGGCGGCAGGGTCAGCGGCCGGGATGCCTCGACGTCGCCGACACGCAGGCCATACAGCGGCCGGGCGCCGGCAGGCAGGGCGGTGGCCGAGGCGGCGCGTTCGCCGAGGTTGAAATCGATACGCAACCGGCTGCCGTCACCCAGACGCCAGGCAGCCGTCAGCGCGCTGTCCTGCAGTATCCGTATATCTTCCGCGTGACTGCTGCGCAGGCGCGGAACCAGGTGGCGGTGACGGATCTGCAGCAATTGTCGGTAGAGGTCCGGCCATTGCCCGGTGGCTTCCTGTGGCCGCGAGCGCTCGAAGGTCTCGCGCGCATTCGGGTCGGGCACCTGGACGCCGGCGAAGGCGCTGAAAGCGGCGAATTCCCGCTGGCGACCCACGCGGACCGCGCGCCCCAGTTCGTCGTGGTAATCGGTGAAGAACAGGAAAGGCTCGGCACAGCCGCGTTCCTCGCCCATGAACAGCAGCGGAATCATCGGGCAGAGCAGCTGCAGCGCCACCGCGACCTCCAGCGCCTGCGGCGCGCACAGGCTCACCAGCCGTTCGCCCAGGGCCCGGTTGCCGACCTGGTCATGGTTCTGCAGGAACAGCACGAACGCGGTCGGCGACAGATGCCCGCTGGGCTGGCCGCGCAGGTGTCCACGGCGGTCGGCTTGACCCTGGAACACGAAGCCTTCGGCCAGACAGTGGGCGAGTTTTTCCGTGCAGCCGTCGCAGAAGTCGGCGTAGTAGCCTTCGCGTTCGCGGGTCAGCAAGGCATGCAGCACGTTGTGCGCATCGTCGTTCCATTGCGCGGTGTAGCCCTTTTCCAGCAGGTCGACGTTGTTCCCCTCGTTTTCGACCACCAGATGCACCTGCCGCCCGGGCGGAACCGTATCGCGGACGCGCCGGGCCAGATCGATAAGAAAGTCCTGGTCGGGAATGGCATGCACGGCGTCCAGGCGCAGGCCGTCGATCCGGTAGTCCATCAGCCACATCAGCGCGTTCTCGATGAAGAAGTCGCGCACCTGCGGACGGCGAAAGTCGATGGCGGCGCCCCAGGGGGTGTGCTGGTCCTCACGGAAGAAGGCACTGGCGTACTGGTGCAGGTAGTTGCCCTCGGGGCCGAAGTGGTTGTAGACCACGTCGACGAAGACCATCAGCCCCAGGCCGTGAGCCTGGTCGACCAGTCGTTGCAGGTCTTCGGGCGAGCCGTAGCTGGCTTCGGGGGCGAAGGGCAATACGCCGTCATAGCCCCAGTTGCGCGCACCGGGGAACTCGCCCAGCGGCATCAGTTCGATGGCGGTGATGCCCATCTCGGCCAGCGCCGGCAGGTGGGCCGCGACGCCAGCGAAGCCGCCCAGCAGACCGACATGCAGTTCGCAGAACACCGCCTCGTGCCAGGGTCGCCCCGGCCAGTCGGCGGTTTGCCAGACATAGGCGGTCGGGTCGACTACCCGGCTGGGGCCATCCACATCATCCAGTTGGCTGCGGGATGCCGGGTCGGGCACCCACAGACGTTCGTCGATCCAGTAGCGATAACTCGTGCCGGCCGGGCAGGCGAGCCGGGCGGTGAACCAGCCCTGCGATTCGCGGCGCAGGGCGTGGCGGCTGCCATCACCGAGCGCCACCTGTACCTGGGTGGCATCCGGTGCCCACAGGGAGAAACGCGCCGATCCGTCCTGCAGCAGGCGCACCCCGTGGTGCCTGGCGTGCCACATGATTCAGATCCACGCCTCGACCGGTTCCGGCAGCAAGCTGCGATAGAGATGGTCGTAGGGCCTGACCGACTCGGACCAGAACAGCGGCGCCGCCATGGCTTGGGTACGCATGGCGCCAAGCAGCTGGGAATGGCCATACACCTGCAGCGCGCGATGGATCGCGCTCAGATAGCTGTCCGCGCTCTGCTCGGGAAACAGGAAGCCGTTCACGCCATCCTCAATGGTGTCGACCAGCCCGCCGGTGCGCCGGGCAATCGGCAGTGTGCCGTAGCGCTGCGCATACATCTGGCTGAGGCCGCAGGGCTCGTAGCGCGAGGGCATGAGCAGGAAATCGCTGCCGGCGAACATGCGCCGCGCATCGCCTTCGTTGAAGCCGATGTGTACGCCGATGCGCCCCGGATGGCGCCGCTCCAGTGCCAGCAAGGCCTGCTCCAGCGCCTCCTCGCCGCGGCCCAGCACCACCAGACGGCCACCGGCCGCTACCAGCGCATCGGCGATTTCCAGGGTCAGGTCGATGCCTTTCTGGTTCACCAGGCGGGACACCACGGCGAACAGCGGGCCGTCGGGTTCGATTCCGTACAGCGTCTCCACATAGCGGGTGTTCTCGACGCGAGCCTGCCAGTCGCTGGGCGTGAAGGGGCGCACCAGCAAGGGATCGCCGTGGGGCTGCCAGCTGGCGTCGATGCCGTTGGTGATGCCGGTCAGCCGGCCGAGGCTTTCGCGCTCGCGCAGGACGCCCTCCAGGCCGCAGCCGAATTCCGGTGTAGTGATTTCCTGGGCGTAGTTGTGGCTGACCGTGGTGATGTGGCTGGCGTAGATCAGGCCGGCCTTGAGCGCGCACAGGCGGCCGTAATACTCCATGCCGTCCGCGCGGGCGACCGTGTCGGGCAGCCCCAGCTCCTTGTAGCAGGCCAGCTCGCACAAGCCCTGGTAGGCCAGGTTGTGCACGGTGAACACGCAGGGGGTGCGCAGCCCCTGCCAGTGCATATAGGCCGGCGCCAGCGCGGTTTGCCAGTCGTTGGCATGCACCAGTTCGGGAACCCAGCTCAAGCCGCCCGCCGCGATCTGTGCGGCAGCCAGGCCCAGGCGGGCGAAGCGGATATGGTTGTCGTCCCAGTCACGGCCCCGGTCGTCGCCATAGGGCGTGCCTTCGCGCTCGTAGAGCTCGGGGCAGATGACCGCATAGAGCGTCAGCCCATCGGGCAGATCGATACGCCCGATGCGGCAGGGCGGCAAGGCGGCATGCCCGGGCAGGGTGGCGATCACGCGCACCGCGTGGCCGCTGTTGAGCACCTGGGGGTAGCCAGGCATCAGCACGCGAATATCGTGCAGGGCATGTAGCGCGCGGGGCAGGGCGGCGGAAACGTCACCCAGACCGCCGACCTTGATCAGGTCGGCGAATTCAGGAGTGACGAATAGAATGCGTTTGGTGTTGTTCTGAAGACTTTCGACGCTGAGTCGTGGGCGATCCGCCGTGGTGCCCGGTAGTTTCGACTCGGCTAGGTGAGCGGATGCCGCTGCGTTCCCCATCGTTTTTCCTCCCGGTGTCTGGCCAAGGCGCACGCAAGCCACGCGGCAAGTGCGCAAAAAGAACTGTAGTTCTCTGGATCCCCATCCATAGGGCTGACCGACCGGTCGCAGGTAAGTTTCGCCGGTCCTCCTGGCGGTTCCCGGCGCGCCGAAGTGAACCGGCGCGGACTGCCGGCATCCCATGCAACAGGCATGACACCGGAGGCCGCCATGCAAACCCTCGAGGATGTGGTGGAATTTCTGATTCGCCATCAGCTCATGCTGACCACCGCCGAGTCCTGTACCGCCGGGCTGATGACCGGGCTACTGGCCGACGTCGCGGGCTGCGGCAAGGTGCTGGAAAGCGGCTACGTGACGTATACGGTCGGCGCCAAGCACGCCGTGCTGGGTGTCAGCCTGCAGACCGTGCAGAACCATGGTCTGACCAGCGAGGACGTCGCGCGGGAAATGGCGGTCGGCGCCTTGCGCGCCAGTGCCGCGACCATCGCGCTGGCCAATACCGGCCTGGCGGATGCCGATGGCGATATGGATGGCGTGGTCTGTTTTGCCTGTGCCATGGGCATCGAAGGCAACGCCAGGGTGGTCAGCGAAACCGTGAAGTTCGACGGCGAGCGCAACGCGGTGCGCCAGGCGGCCGCGCGCCATGGCTTGCTGCATCTGCCGGACTATTATCAGCGCCTGAGCAAGGCGGGCACCTGAAACGGCCTCAGCGCTTGATCTTCAGCCCCTTCACCGAGTGAGCCCGCTGTTCGTCAAGGGTGTTGTAGTAGACGTTCTGCGTGGTGCTGAGGCTGTTGTGGCGCAGGTCGGCCTGCAGGTCCTTCATGTCCCGGTGGGGCGCGTCGAAGGTGGCGGCCGTGTGGCGCAGCCAGTGCAGCGAGGCCGAGCGCAACTGATCGATCTCATCCTCGCTCCAGCCTTCCTCGGCCATGCGCGCCAGGGCGCGGTCGAATACCGCCTGCAGCAGCAGCCGGACATGGCGGTCGGAGAGGCCGGCACGGCCCTTGAGGGTGCCGATCAGGGGCGTGTTCTCGTGGGCCGAGGGCAGCGGCGACAGCTGCAGGTGGCGCCGGTAGCGCACCAGGTAGGTGTGGATGTAGTCGTCGCGCACGCTGATCCTCGCTGCCTTGTTGCCCTTGCCGACCACGTGAAACCACCAGTTGTCGCGGCTGTCGCGGCGAAAATCGCCCATGCTCGGCGACCAGCCGTCCCTGCCGACCAGATCGGACACGCGCAGGTACATGGAGAACAGCGTGGCGACGAGGAACAGGGTGCGCTCGTGCTCCGGATCCTGCGCGGCCAGCTGCTCGGCGGTTTCGATCACGTAGCTCCACTGCAGCGGGGTGAGCGAGCGGGAGGCGACATCCAGGGTGTTGCGCTGCTTGTAGACGGACTTCTGTTTCACCGCGCGGAACGGATTCACCTCGGTGAGGCCTTCGTCGATGGCGTGCTGGAAGAAGCTTCCGCACACGGCGAACACCTGTGCCACCGAGCCTTGCGCCATGCGATAGGGTCGCGGGGGCAGGGGTGTCAGCGACTCCTCGGCGATCTTGCGCTCGCGCTTGGCGATGTTCAGGCTGAAAGGCCGCCAGTGCGCGTTGAGAGTCCAGGTGTCGCTGTCCAGCGGCTTCCTGCCGCCGACCCGCAGGAAGCGCGACTTGACCACCGGGCCGATCCAGTCGGCGGGCGGGTTGAGGCAAAACTCCATGAACGCCTCGGCATCCCGGCGACGCAATTCCAGCAGGGGTTTGTGCGCCACCAGCAGCGACCAGAGCAGCAGCCGCTCGACATGGGTCCGATAGGAATTGAACGTTGCCTCGTTGCCGGCGTAGGACTTCAGGAACCCCCTGGCCGCGCAGTAGCCTTCGACAGCCTGACGTTCTGCGGGAAAGCCCAGCAGGAAATCCCGCACCAGCGGCAGCTCGCCGCTCAGTTGCAGGAAGTTGAGTTCATGAAAACGGGCGAATGTTTCGAACAGCGGTTGGGGGGATTGCGGCACAGTGAAGCTTTCCTGGAAACCATGGGTATGCGGAGCGCCGGCGCAGTATAGGCAATATCCGGGTCTGGCCGTTATCGGATATTGAATAGGGATCTTGGGCTGCCCCGAGCAGGTGAAGGCTCTCGGCTTCCAGGGGTTGGTACGAATAGATCGCCCGCACTGGATTGTTCCACAGTTAATGCAACGCAAAAGCTTACAATCATAACCTGTTGAATTTTCTAGAGGACCTGTACTTCAGGTAATGCATCAAGACGCGTGCGGCCGGGCTTATTGAGGCACGCAATGGCAACACAAATGAAACGGGTGACAGGCTGAGCCGTGTTCAAATGTGCTGGCTTTGGAGGCCGGCTTTTGGGATCACTATCGGGTTTAGTGGCTGTTCCGCAGGCTGAAAGAAGCCAGTAAGGCACCAGCCGTTTTCCCAACGCAGAAGCTCGGTGCGCTGCGCGGGTGGGCAGAAGATAACGTCGTTCACTTGGCAGGTTACTGGAAGCGGATCGCCGTTTCGCCGCAGGCACTCAGCGACGATGATTGCACTGCGGAAGCAGCCATACGGCTACAGCGATGGCAGCAACCTGCGCAAGGCATGCTCATATCGCCCTGGAGGATGTAGCGATACCGGATCCGTCTTGCTGGAGCAAAACAACCACAACCCAGGTACCGCCAAGAGCCCACCCGGACACCCTCAGCGTCTCCATACGCAAATCACCCATAATGCACGTTATGTTAAATAAAGGATTACGAGAGGCCGCTGCTTGACCCCTCCGTCTGTCGTCACCCTCGAAACGAAGCCGTAGCGCTACGGTCAGGAATTGCGTTGCCTGTTTCGCAGTCCAGCGGCAAATGCTCGTTTTCGAGGGATCCGATGACAAACCCGGGTGGCAGCCTTGCCGTCCCGGCGTGAGCGCGGATGCCATACTCCAGCAAGGATACGCTCCAATGAACCGGCTTCCGCTCGCACTCCTGATCACATCGGCGCTACTCGCGCTGCCTGCCTGGGCGCTGGATCCCCAGGCTGTGGATATCCAGGGATTGAAGTTCTACCCCTCGCTGGCGGTCGGCGAACGCTACGACGACAACTACCGCGAACTCCCCGACGACGCGCCAACCTCGCGAATCACCACCGTGGAACCGCGCCTGCGCCTGGTCGCCGAAGACCGCAACAGCGCCTATCGCCTCAGCTACTCCGGCAGCCAGAAGACCTATCACGACGATGACGACGCCAGTCACCTGGATCATCGCCTGCGGCTGGAAAGCATTCTCGAATTCACCGCCCGCCATCGCCTGAACTTGGAAGCCGCCTACAACCGCCTGGAGCAAACCGCCTCCACCGCCGTGCCCGGCGAAAACGACGAATACAGCCTGCGCACCTTCGGCAGCACCTACCGATTCGGCGCCGAGACGGCGCGCAATAACCTCGAACTGGCCGCCAGGCACGAGCGCCTGCGCTTCCACGACGACAGCCTGGCCAACGCCAGCGAGGAACGCGATGCCAACCGCGTGGGCCTCACCTGGTTCCACCGCATCGGTGGCACCCGCGCACTGCTGGAAACCCGCTACGAGGAATTCGACTACGTGCGCCCCGACAGCCCGCTGAACAGTCACAACCTGGCGCTGCTTACCGGCGCCGTGTGGGAAGCCAGCGCCCGGACCAGTGGCCGTATCCGCGCCGGCTACCAGCGCAAGGAATATGACGACGACAGCCGCGACGGCCTGGAAAGCCCCATGTGGGAAGTCGGCCTGGACTGGAAGCCGCGCACCTACTCCACCTTCAGCCTGACGACCCGCCAGGCCTACGACGAAGGCGATGACGGCGCGGATGCGATCAAACACACCCGTTCCCGGCTCGATTGGCGTCACGAATGGAGCAGCCGAATCAGTTCAACCGTCACGCTGGGCGCGGCGCGTCTGCGCTACCAGGGTCTGGAGCGTGAGGACGACCTGAGCAGCGCCGGCCTGACGCTGACCTATCAGCCGCGCCGCTGGCTGGAGCTGGCCCTGGGCTACAGCCACTGGGACAACGATTCCACCGAAGACCGCGAACGCTTCAAACGCAACCTGTACTCCCTCACGGCCACCGGCAGCCTGTAAACGTATGGAGCCCACATCCATGTCGAGAGCCCTGTTACTGCTTCTGTTCACCGTACTGTTCGCACCCGTGGGCATTGGCCAGGTTGAGCAAGGCAGCAATTACCGGCTGGCCTCGGGCGACATCATCCGCATCAGCGTGTTCGGCGAGCCGGACCTCAGCTTCGAGGAAATCCGCCTCAACGACGCGGGCACGTTTTCCTACCCCTTCCTCGGCGATGTGCATGCCGGTGGTCGCACCGCCGGACAGATCGAGCAGCAACTGAGCGAGCGCCTGCGCGACGGCTATCTGGTCAATCCGCGGGTCAGCGTCAGCGTGGCCGCCTACCGGGAGTTTTATATCAGCGGCGAAGTCCAGAAGCCCGGCGGCTACCCCTACCAGCCGGGCCTGACCCTGAACCGGGCCATCGCCCTGGCCGGCGGGCTCACCGAACGCGCCTCGCTCAAGCGCGTCACCATCGTGCGCGGCGATGGTGATCGCCGCGCACGCGAGCGCCCTGCCCTGGACACCCCGATTCTGCCCGGCGACACCATCACCATCGCTCAGGGGTTCTTCTGATGAATACGCTGCCGCCCTACGACGTCCCGCGCCTGCCCTCATCAGGCACCGATGACGAGGACACCCTGGACCTGATGCGCCTGTGGAACATCCTCTGGCGCGCCAAGTGGATGATCGCCGGGCTGATTCTGGCCGCCGGTGTGCTCGCGCTGCTGGCACTGCAATGGGTGACTCCCCAGTACAAGGCCACCGCCACCCTGGTGATCGCCGAACGCAACCCGCAGGTGATGGCCTTCCAGCAGCTCTACGAGCCGACCAGTGAATACCTGCAGACCCAGCTGGGCCTGCTGCACTCCCGGGCGCTGGCGGAGCGGGTGGTCAAGCAATTGGAGCTGACTCAGCATCCGCTGTTCGCCCCACAGGAGCCGAGCGAACCCTGGATCGACTGGCGCGCCTGGCTTCCCGACTGGCTGATGCCCGAAGCGACGGAACAACCGGACGACGCGGCGCAGGTTCGCGGCGTGGTCCGGGCGCTCACCCCGACCATCAGCGCCCACTATGTCGGCAAGAGCCAGCTGATCGCGGTGAACGTCGAGTTGCCGGACCCGCAACTGGCGGCGAACGCGGCGAACGCGCTAGCCGAAGGTTTCATCGCCAGTCAGCTGGACAGCAACATGACGCGCTCGCTATCCGCCGCCGACTGGATGAACAAGCGCCTGCTGGAACTGCAGGAAAACCTGCGCACCGCCGAGAACCGCCTGCAGGCTTACCGTGAAGCCGAAGGGCTGGTCGATCTGGACGGTGTGTCGACCATCAGCGCCAACGAGCTGACCCTGACCGGCAGCAAGATGATCGACGCCCGCCGCGAGCGCGCCGAGGCGCAAAGCCAGTATCGCCAGGTGCAGGCGCTCGACGGCGATCTGGAGCGTCTGGCCAGTGTGCCGGCGGTGCTCGGACACCCGCTGATCCAGCAGTTCAAGGCCGACCGTGCGCGGGCCCAGGCCAAGGTGGACGAACTGTCGCGCCGCTACGGCCCGAAGCATCCGGCCATGATCGCCGCCAACACCGAACTGAACGCCGCCACCGCCAGCCTGCGCGTGCAGGTGCAGCAGGTGGTGGCGGGCATCGAGCGCAACTACCAGCTGGCCGACGCCAACGAGCGTTCCCTGCGGGATTCCTTCAACACCAACAAGACCCAGATCCAGGACATTTCCCGCAAGGAGTTCCGCCTGCGCGAACTGCAGCGCGAGGTCGACAGCAACCGGGTGCTGTACGAAACCTTTCTGGCGCGCCTGAAGGAAACCGCCGCCACTTCGGACATCAACTCGGCCAACGCCCAGGTGGTGGACCGCGCCATCGTGCCGATCCAGCCCAGTAAGCCGCAGAAAGGCATGATTCTGGGTATCGCCGCGCTGGTCGCCGGGGTTCTGGGCATGGGCCTGGCCTTTGTGCGCGAAGCGCTGGACGACACTTTCCGGACCGGCGAGGACGTGGAGTCGCGGATCAACGTGCCGCTGCTGGGTGTGGTGCCGCTGGTGACGCGCAAGAGCCGCAACCGCATGGCTCACCTGTTTCGCCTTAACGAGGAAACGCGCTTCTGCGAATCCATCCGCACCCTGCGCACCGGTCTGGTGCTCTCGGACATCGATCGACCCCGGCAGATCGTGCTGGTTACCTCGACCCTGGCCAACGAAGGCAAGAGCACCGTGGCGGTGAACCTGGCGTTCTCGATGTCGCACATTGAGCGAGTGCTGCTGATCGAGGCGGATCTGCGCAACCCGACCCTGGCGCACAACTTCACCCTACCGACGAAGGGCCCCGGCCTGGCGGATCTGATTGCCGGTCACAGCCGCCTGGAAGACTGCGTGCGCACCGTGGGCAAGCTGGCCATGCTGCCGGCCGGCACCGTTCCGTCCAACCCGCAGGAGCTGCTCTCCTCCCCGCGTCTGGCCAAGATCCTCCAGGCCCTCAAGTCCCGTTATCAACGCATCATCATCGACTCGCCACCCAGCCAGGTGGTCAGTGATGCGCTGTTGCTGGCCAAGCTGAGCAACGCGCTGATCTACGTCATTCATGCGGAAAGCACCCCGATCCCGATGGTGCAGAAAGGCATCGGCCGCCTGCTGCGGGGCAAGGCACCAGTGATCGGCGTGGTGCTCAACCAGTACGACCTGGCCAAGGCCGGACGCTACGGCCCCTACGAAAGCTACGGCTACCTGTCCGCGCCTCTTTCCCAGGCGTCGCGAAGCTGATGGCCATGCAGGAGTGCCGTTCGACGACCCGCCCGACCCCGTGGCCCGGCGTGGATGCCTCGCATCCCCTGCCCTTGGATCTCGGTCGGCCTGCCGTGCCCATGATCAACCGGCGCGGGCTGACATTCTGGGGCCAGTGGGCGGCTGCCATGCTGGTGCTTGGCCTGCTGCTCTGGCAACTCGCCGACGTGCATGCCGGGGAGTTTTCCGAAGAGTACCGGCTGCTGGGCGCCCTCACCCTCCTCGGCTCGCCGTACTGCTACAGCCTGCTGCAGGTCTATCACAAGCGGCACGCGCTGGCGCAGAGCCTGGGCCGGTTGATGGTTGCCTGGCTGCTGCTGGCCGGCGGGCTGTTGGCGCTGCTCGAACTGATTGGCCAGCTTGCGGATTTCTCCGCGGCCTTTCTGCGCGACTGGCTGATTCTCGGCCTGCTCGCGCAGGCGCTGAGTCAGGCGCTGCTATTCTGGCTGTTCCGCCGGCTTGCCCGCCGCCTGCGCCGCGAGCGTCGCGCCGTGATCATCGGCGCCGGCCGGTCGGCCCAGGCGCTGGCCGAGCAGTTGCGCGGCCGCCAGGTCACCTTGCGCGGCGTGGTGAGCTGCGACGCAACCGATACGCCCATGCCCGACCTGCGCCTGCTCGGCACGCTGGACAACCTGGCCGGGATCGTCGAGCGCGAAGGCATTCGCCGCGTCTATCTGGCCTTGCCACGAAAGAACCAGGGGCGGCTTGAAGGCCTGTACCGCGAACTGCTGAACCTGCCGGTGGATGTGGTCTGGGTGCCGGATCTGGAACAGCTGCCTCTGCTCAACCCGTCCTACTCGGCCATCGGCCCGCTACCGGCGCTGTATCTCAACGAGACACTGGCCAGCTCCCATCCGGCCGCCTGCCTGGCCAAGACGCTCATGGAACGCTGCCTGGCGACGCTGGCCCTGGTGCCGCTCGCCCCGCTGCTGCTGACCATCGCCATGGCGATAAAGCTGTCCTCCCCCGGGCCGGTGCTGTTCCGCCAGCAGCGCCACGGTTGGAACGGTCGGATCATCGAGATCTGGAAGTTCCGCACCATGTACCAGCATCCGGACGACCAGTTGCGCCAGGCCACCCGCCAGGATCCCCGGGTCACGCCGGTCGGGCGCCTGCTGCGGCGCACCTCGCTGGACGAGTTGCCCCAGCTGTACAACGTGCTGCGCGGCGACATGGCACTGGTGGGTCCACGCCCCCACGCGGTGCTGCACAACCTCTATTACAGCGACCGCATCCAGGCATACATGGCCCGCCACCGCATCAAGCCGGGCATCACCGGCCTGGCCCAGGTCAACGGTCACCGTGGCGAGACCGAGACGCTGGAAAAGATGCAGCAGCGGGTCGCCGCCGACCTTGCCTACATCAATCGCTGGTCGTTCTGGCTGGACCTGAAGATTCTCTGCAAGACGCCATTCACCCTTTTCTCCCGGGACATCTACTGAGCATGGGAATGCGTGGAGGTGGCATATGCCCTTGATCCGCCTGGCGATCATGGAAAATTTCTCGGAGCAGCTGCTGAGCAGCGACCAGGCGTTTTCCTTCCTGAACTTCGCCTCGATCGGCCGGCGTTTCCAGGACACCGAAGACCAGGAAAACCTGCACTATTTTTGCGACGGCATGCTGATGTCCAACTTCGTCTCGCGGCTGAAGGGCCAGCCCATCAGCCGGGTGAGTTTCGACTTCACCTCGATTGCTCCGGTGGTGTTCCAGCATGCCGAGCAACACCACAAGCGCGTGTTCCTGCTCGGCGCAACGCCGCGGGAACTGGGCAGCTTCATCCGCAAGATGAAGGCACGCTATCCGGAACTGATCATCGCCGGACGGGAGCACGGCTATTTCCGTCGCGACGAAACCCCCCGGGTGGTCCAGGCGGTGCTGGACAGCCGCTGCGATCTGCTCATCGTAGGTCTCGGTGCCGGGCTGCAGGAAAACTTCATCCGCCAAGTCAAACGCAGCGGCTTTCAGGGCGTGGCCTTTTCCTGCGGTGCCTTCATCCGCCAGGAGGCCATGGTGCATGGCGCCTACTATCCGCCGCTGATCAACCGACTCAACCTGCGGGCGCTGTACCGCATGTACCGCGAACCGCACACCATCCTGCGCTACCTGCTGATCTACCCGGCCAATTTCCTGCGCCTGAATTATTTGCTGGCCCGCCGACGCCTGGAAATCAACATCACCCCATCTCTCAAGAAAAATGCGCATCCTATTCATTCATAAGGACTTTCCTTTCGGCGGCGGCGTCGAGCAGGTGCAATGCCGGCTGGCCGCGCAGTTCGCCCGGGATGGCCATGAGGTCGGCTTCTTCGTCATGAACGGCGACCCGGTTCCCGGCTGGCCGAGTGTCTCCGGTGCAGGCAACGGCCTCGCCAGGCTGTCGGGTTCCAGCTTGCGTCTGCGCCGCCTGATCCGCCGCAACGGATTCACGCACCTGATTGCCTCAAAGGAACAGGCGAATCTGTGCGCCTGGCTTGCATCGCAAGGCACAGCGAGCCAGGTGATATACAGCCGCCACACCGCCCTGGATAGCAGTGGGCAACGGACCGGACCGCGCCTGTTGGGATGGCTTTATTCTCTCTACCTGCTCGGCGACGCTGGCCGGGCCGTGGCCGTGTCGAAATCGCTGGCCGACACGCTGGCACGCCGGCTGCTCTGGCGGCACAAGCGTTTGCACCATTGCCCGAACGCGGTGATCAGCGACGAGTTGCAGACGCTCGCGCAGCAACCCTTACCCTGCCCGCTACCCGATGAATATTGGCTCGCCGTGGGTCGCCTGGCTTTTGCGAAAGGCTTCGACGTGCTGCTCGAAGCCTATGCACGGGCCAGCCGCCAGGCGTCGCTGCCCAAGCTGGTCATCGTCGGCGATGGCCCACTGGCCGGAAGCCTCAAGGCATTGGCCCTGCGTCTGGGTATCGCTTCACGGGTGCACTTCACCGGCCTTCTGAGCAACCCCTATCCGCTGTTTCGCCGGGCCCGGCTGTTCGTGCTCAGCTCCCGTCACGAAGGCCTGCCCACGGTACTGATCGAAGCGCTGGCACTGAAGGTCCCGGTTGTCGCCACGGACTGTGAAACCGGCCCCCGAGAGTTGCTGGACGGCGGGCGTCTGGGCGTGCTGGTCGCTCCGGACGATCCGCAGGCCCTGGCCCGGGGCTTGCTCCAGGCACTGGAAAGCGCGGCGCCCTGCTCTGACGAAACCGTGCGCCGCTTTCATGGCAGTCAGGCGGCTCGGGCCTACTACGAGGTATGGAACCGGTGAGGCGGCGCATCCTGTTCATCCTGCACAACCTGCACGGCGGTGGCGCCGAGAAGATGCTCGCCCGGCTGGCCAGCGGCCTGTGCGAGGAGTACCGGGTCACTCTGCTGACCCTCACCGAAGGCGGCATCAACGAAGCCCTGCTGGCACCCGGCGTGCGGCGGGTGTGCCTGCAAAGCCCGCGCACCGCCAGTGCGCTGCCGGCCCTGGCGCGTTTCCTGCGCGCCGAGCGCTTCGACGCCATGCTCTCCGCCCTGACCCATGTGAACGTGCTGGCCATTGGAGCCGCCGCCTTGGCCGGAAGCCTGGCGCGCCTGCATGTCAGCGAGCGCAACGCCTTCTCCCGAGACCGCGAAGTCAACCCGGCACGCAGCGTGCGCACGGCCTATGCCCTGGCCCCCTGGTTGTACCGGCTGATGCCCAACCCGGTGATCTGTGTGTCGCAGGGCGTGGCGCAAGATCTGCTGCGCCATCCGGCGCTGCGCTCGAAAGACCTGGTCACCGCCGACAATCCGGTGCTGGACGACGAGTATCTGTCCCGCCCCTTGCCCACGCCGCGTCACCCCTGGCTACGCAACCGGCAGGGCCGGGTGCTGATTGCCGTGGGTCGTCTTGCCCCACAGAAAGGCTTCGATCTGCTGATCGAAGCGCTGGCACAGCTGCAGGAGGATGTGCGGCTGGTGATCCTCGGCGAAGGTCCGCAGCGTGAGGCACTGCGGCAACAAGCCCATCGACTGGGTCTTGCCGAGCGTGTGGACTTGCCGGGCTACCACGCTGATCCGCAGGCCGAAATCGCCGCTGCCGACTGCTTCGTGCTGGCCTCCCGCTTTGAGGGCAGCCCGAACGCGCTGGTCGAAGCCCTGGCCACCGGCGCGCCGGTGGTGGCCACGGATTGTCCCTACGGTCCTGACGAGATTCTGGATCATGGCCGGATCGCCCCATTGGTACCGTCGGAAAATGCCCCGGCGCTGGCCGGCGCGATAGCGCGGGTGTTGACGAGCGATCCGCGGGAAGGCCGAACGGCACGCCAGCAGGCCGCCGCCCGCTTCACCCGCAGCGCAGCGGCGCGAAGCTATCTGCGCGTGCTGCTCCCGGAGGATGACGCATGAAAACCCTGGAGGTGCGTTATTCCAGCCTGCGGCTCGCCTTTCTCCTGTTCGGGCTGCTGTTCTACCTGAAGGCGTTCGAGTTTCTCATCGTGCTGCTGTCCGGGCGCAGAGGACTGAGCATGGACCGCGAGCTGGAAGGCAATCCGGTCAACCAGATCTGCGGATTGATCACCCTGCTGGTGCCGGCCTGGCTGTTCATCCGCCAGCGGATCTTTCAGCGCCGAAGCTTCTATCGGGACAATCTGGTGATGCTCCTGTTTCTGGGCTGCCTGCTGTTGTCGGTGTTCTGGTCCTACGAGCCGGGGCTGAGCTTCCGGCGCTTCGTGGCGCTGCTGGGCGTGGTGTTCTTCGCCGGCTTCGCCGTCTACAGCTACCGCCTTGATCGCCTGGCGCTGCTGATCGGCTGCACCGTGGGCTTTCTGTCCCTGGTCGGCCTGATCTTCGCGGTGCTGACACCCGAGCTGGTGTTCTACACCGATGGCGCTCGGGCCGGCGCCTTCCGAGGCGTGTTTGGCGAGAAGAACGCCGCCGCGCGCATCAACGCCGTGGCCATCCTCTTGCTGCTGCCGGCGATTCGTCGGCGCAATCGCCGGGCATTGCTGGCCGGCTTCTTCGCCCTGCTGGCCATCGCGATGGCGCGTTCCGCCACCGGGCTGGTGCTGGTCTGTGCCGGCGTGGCCAGCTACTGGTATTTCCTGACGCTGATCCGCCTGCGTCTGCATCGCTCACGCGCCGTGCTGGTGACCAGCACGCTGGCGTACCTGCTGATCTGCCTGGCGCTGTACGCCAATTACCATCTGTTTCTCGACCTGCTCGGGCGCGACAGCTCGCTGACCGACCGCACCCAGATCTGGGCACTGCTGACACCCTCCATCGAGGAGGAGTTGCTGCGTGGCTACGGCTTCGGTGCCTTCTGGGCCAGCTCGGCGGCGGACTTCTTTCTGCGCCGCTGGGGCTACATCGGCAACGCCCACAGCGGCTATCTGGAAACGCTGCTCAATGGCGGGCTGATCCAACTGGTCGCTCTGCTGCTGCTGTTCGCCGCCGCCCTGTACAAGCATTTCAATGCCCTGCAGCAGCGCATCGCGGTGGCACAGCATGCCAGCGCGCTGGTCATCATCGGGGTCTTCATCCTGTCCAACTACGTGGCGTATGTGGTGCCCAACCACCGCTCCGGCGAGTTTCTGGTGTTCTGCGTGCTGGCCCTGTCGCTGCGTCCCGCCCGGGCGAGTGCGGCCTCGCACGCCTCTGCCCTTCACTGGAGGCCCTCACCGTGAGCGATTGTTCGGTCTGCGTGATCATTCCCCTCTACAACGCCGCCGACACCATCGGTCAGGCCCTGGATTCGCTGGCGGCCCAGACCCGCCGGCCAGAGCGGGTCATCGTGGTGGACGATGGTTCCAGCGACGGCGGCGCGGAGCAGGTTGAGCGCTACCCCGCGCCCTTCCCGCTCATCCTGATCCGCCAGGCGAACCAGGGCCCGGCCGCGGCGCGCAACCGGGGCATCTTCAAGGCCAGCGAACACCTGCTGGCCTTCCTGGACGCCGACGACTACTGGCTGCCCGGCAAGCTGGAACGACAGCTGGAACTCTACAAGCGCCTCAGCACGAACGGTCGGCATATCGGACTGATCGACTGCTTCGGCATGAGCCTGTTCGACGACGGCCGGCAAATCCCCTTCGCCTGGTGCAAGGCCGGCTGGCATTTTCGCGACTTCCAGCAGCGCAACGTCATCAACGGCACCTCTTCGGTATTGATGGAGCGTGAGCTGGCCACCCGATTCGGCGGCTTCGATGCGCGCATCCGTTTCGCCGAGGACCGCTGGCTGTGGACGCAGGTGGCCGAGCGAGCGGAAATCCACACGGTGCCGGAGGTGCTCTACCACCGGCTGGTCGGCCCCGACAACATCACCGCCCAGCCGGAGCGGCATTACCCGCACAAGCTGCGTTTCATCGAGCTGTATCTGCAGCACTACGGCGCGCAGATGAGCCCTCGTGAGCGCACGGATTTCATTCTTGCCAACCAGACGGAGTTCCTCGAAGTCTTCTCCCGCAAGGGACAGCAGCGCCTGGTCATTCAGGTGTTCGAGCAGATGCTGCGCATTTCCTGGCGCGCCCTGCTGACCGCGCACGGCAAGCCCGCGCTGCGCTATGCCTATGCCCGTGCCAGCCGCTGGCGCATGACGGAAGGCGCGCCGTGATTCGGCAGCGTCTGGCTCGCCTGGCCTGGATCTTCTCGGAGAAATTCGGACTGATCCTGCTATCCATGCTGTCCTTCTTCGTGTTCGCCCACCTGCTGACCCCGGAAGAACTCGGCGTGGGCGTGCTGATCATCGTCATCGTCGAGCTGGTGGGCCTGCTGTTCAGCTCGCTGATCGAGGACCCGCTGGTACGACAGCAGCAGGTATCGCCCCGCCAGCGGGCTACAGCCTTCTGGGCCTGCGTGATCGCCGGGCTGGGTTCGGTGCTGCTGATCAGCGCGGGCGGCCTGTTTTACAGCGATGACGCGGCCGTGCGCGCCATGGTGATCGTGGCTGCGCTGAAGATACTGGCCACCCTGATGGCCCGCATCTACGTGGCGGAAATGCGCCGCAGCGGCAATTTTCGCCTGCTCGCCTCACGCACACTGCTGGGCAAGGTGCTTGGGGCGCTGGGCGGCATTCTGGTTGCGCTGCAAGGTGGCGGAGCCTGGGCGTTGATCGTGCAGGCGCTGATCATGGAACTGGTGTCTCTGCTGATGCTGATGCACAGCGACCGCCGTCGCCTGCCTTTGGTCTTCGACCGCTACTGGCTGGCGGGCGTGGTGACGGCCGGGCTGCCGATTGCAATCAATACCCTTTGTGGACAACTGCTGCAGCGCGGAGCCAGCGTGGTACTGGGCCTGACCGCCGGCGTTCAGGCAGTGGGCCAGTTCAACTTCGCCCTGCGCATCATCGAGCTGCCACGTACGGCGGCCTACAACGGGCTGGCCAGCTATGCGCTGCCCGCCTTTGCCCGGCGCGCCGAGCAGCCGGCGCGGCTGTGGTCGCTGTTCGGCGCCGTGAGCAGCCTGACCGGCTTCCTGCTGACCCCCTGCTATATCGGTCTGGCGCTCACCGCCGAGGATCTGGTGTTGCTGGTGTTCGGCACCAAGTGGCTGGCCGCCGTGCCAACCCTGCAGGTGCTGGCGGTGATGGCGGCACTGGCCAACACCGCCCTGCATGCGCAGAGCCTGTTGGTGGCGGTGAGCCGCATCCAGACGGTGATGCGCGCCGAAATCGTCACCACGCTGCTGGCCCTGGCCCTGCTCGGCCTGCTCGGCGAACCGCTGGGCGCCCTGGCCGGCGGCTTGGCCATGCTGGTGCGCACGCTACTGATCGTGCCGATCCATGTCAGCGCGCTGCGCCGCAGCATCGGCTTCGGCGTGGCCGATTGGCTGCAAGTCAACTACCGCAGCCTGCTTGCCACCCTGCTGTTGAGCCTCGCCGTGCTGTATTTCTCGACCCACAGCATCCTCAGCGGCTACGCCCACTGGCTGGCGGACATTTGCGTCGGGGCCCTGACCTATGCCCTCGCCTACACGCTGCTGCACCCGCGCTGGTGGCCGGATTTCAAAGGGATGCTGGCGATGCGCTGAACGGGCGGTCCGGAATTTATCGCCCTTGACTTGACCCGCGTGGGGCACTGATCGAATACTGTACCTATATACAGTATTTTCGAGTTTTCCCATGTCCTCTGTTGTCGCCCTCGACCGCCTGCTCGATACACGCCGTGTGTGGCGTGGTCAGGCCGTCATCGCCGCTTCCGCCAGCCAGCCGACCGGGCACGCCGAGCTGGACGCCGCCCTGCCCGGCGGCGGCTGGCCGGACGCCGCGCTGAGCGAAATTCTCGTCGCCGCCAGTGGCCTGGGCGAGTTGCGCCTGCTGTGGCCGACCCTGGCACGTCTCACCGCTTCAGACGAACGGGTGGTGCTGGTCGCCCCGCCCCATATCCCCTATCCGCAGGCCTGGCTGGCGGCAGGCGTCGATCTGCGACATCTGAATATCGTGCGGGCAACCGGCCGCGACGCCCTGTGGGCTGCCGAGCAGTGCCTGCGTTCGGGCTGTTGCGGTGCTGTGTTGTGCTGGCCGAAGCAGGCGGACGACCGCGCCCTGCGTCGCCTGCAGATTGCCGCCGAAACCGGCCAGACCCTGGCCTTCGCTTACCGTCCGCTGCAGGAAGCGGCCAATCCTTCGCCCGCGGCCCTGCGCCTGACCGTAGACGCAGAAGGAGTGCGCATCCTCAAGTGTCGTGGCGGCCTGGCCCCGGCCCGGCCGATTGCCACACCGGCCTTTGCCGCAAGCGGCGGGCACTGAGGCCGCATGCGCTGGGCCTGCATCCTGCTGCCGCAACTGGCCATGGATGGCGTGCTACGCCAGCACGCCGACGCGGATGCGCCGTTGGCCTTGCTGGCCGGCCCCGCACAACGACGCCGAATCCAGGCGGTCAATCCTGCGGCGCGTGCCCTGGGCCTGAGGCCCGGCCAGTCGCTGACCGCTGCCCAGGCACTCAGCCAGAACTTCGCCACAGCCGAATATGATCAGACGGCTATCGAGCGCGGCCAGCAGTTGCTGGCCGCCTGGGCGTATCGCTTCAGCGCCCAGGTCAGCCTGCACTATCCGCGCTGCTTGCTGATGGAGGTGCATTCCTGCCTCGGGCTGTTCGGTCCCTGGCCGCGCTTCGAGGCGCGTCTGCGCGAAGAGCTGGCTGCACTGGGTTTCCAGCACCGCATCACCGTCGCGCCCAATCCCGCCGCCGCTCGGGTGCTAGCCAATGTCCATGATGGACTGGCGGTGGACGACGGCCCGGCGCTGCAGCAGGCGCTGAGCCAGTTGCCGGTGGATCGCCTCGGCTTCTCTCGCGAGGCGTCTACTGCCTTTGCCCGCATGGGTGTACGCAGCCTGGCGCAGATTCTCGCCCTGCCACGTGACGGCCTGGCCAAACGCTTCCCTGCCGAGGTGCTGATTAAGCTCGACATGCTGCTCGGCCAGCGCCCACTGCCCCTGGAGTTCTACCGGCCGCCGGATGTGTTCGAGGCGCGCATTGAGCTGAATTTTGAGGTCGAGTCGCACCAGGCGCTGCTCTTCCCGCTGCGTCGCCTGACCGCCGACCTGGCCGCCTATCTGGCGGGACGCGACAGCGGCGTGCAGCGTTTCGTCCTGCATCTCGAACACCGCAACCGGCCCGCCAGTCAGGTGCCGGTCGGCCTGCTAAGCGCCGAGCGCGAGGCGGCCATGCTGTTCGAACTGACCCGTGGCCGCCTGGAGCAGCAGCAACTGCCGGAGCCGGTGTTGGCGGTACGACTGATTGCCCATGACTTGCCGCCCTTCGTTCCAGAACATCAGGTGTTGTTCGAGGAGCGCCCACAACAATCGCTGCCGTGGGAACAATTGCGCGAGCGCCTGCGCGCCCGCCTCGGCGACGATGCCGTGCAGGGTCTCGGTGCCCGCGCCGACCATCGTCCCGAGCAAGCCTGGGACACCCAACCGGTAAACGGGGCCCTGCCGCCCTGCGGTCCTCGCCCCGGCTGGCTGCTGACCGAGCCACAGCCGCTGCGCGAAGGCACCGTGCGCCTGCTAAGCGGCCCGGAACGCATCGAGTCCGGCTGGTGGGACGGCGGGGATGTGCGCCGCGACTATTACCTGATCGAAACCCGCACCGGTCAGCGCGGCTGGGCATTCCGCCCGGTCGGCGGCGGTGGGCCGCTGCTGCTGCAGGGCTGGTTCGCATGAACGACTACGCCGAACTGCACTGCCTGTCGCACTTCAGCTTTCAGCGCGGTGCCTCCAGCGCGTCTGAGTTGTTCGAGCGTGCCGCGCGGCTCGGCTACCGGGCCCTGGCGATCACCGACGAATGCACCCTGGCCGGCATCGTGCGCGCCTGGCAGGCTGCAAAGGAGCATGAGCTGCCGTTGCTCATCGGCAGCGAGATGCGCATCGAGGACGGTCCGAAGCTGGTCCTGCTGGTCGAGAACCTGACCGGCTACCAAGCACTGTGTGGGCTGATTACCCAGGCCAGACGTCGCGCCGAAAAAGGCCGCTATCGCCTGCTGCGCGAGGATTTCGACGTGCCGCTGGACGGTCTGCTGGCCATCTGGCTACCGGAGGATGATGCCGCTGGCCATGCCTCCTGGCTGCGCGCGCTGTTCCCGCAACGGCTATGGCTGGGCGTCGAACTGCACCGGGGCCCGGATGATGCCGCACGGTTAAAGCACCTGCTAGCGATCGCCCGCGCCCTCGACCTGCCGGCGGTGGCCTGCGGCGACGTGCACATGCACGCCCGCGGACGCCGCGCCCTGCAGGATTGCATGACCGCCATTCGCCACCACCTGCCGGTGAGCGAGGCCGGCGCCTACCTGTTTCCCAATGGCGAACGCCACCTGCGCCGCCGCGAGGAGCTGGCCGAGCTCTACCCGCCCGAGCTGCTCGCCGAAACCCTGCGCATCGCCGCGCGCTGCAGCTTCGACCTCGGCCAGTTGCGCTACCAGTACCCGCAGGAGCTGGTTCCCTCGGGGCACGACCCGGCCGGCTGGCTGCGCGAGCTGGTCGACCAGGGCGCCCGCACGCGCTGGCCGCACGGCGTGCCGGACAAGGCCCGCGCGCTGATCGAGCATGAACTGGCGATGATCGCCGAGCTGAAGTACGAGAGCTACTTCCTCACCGTCCACGACATCGTCCGCTGGGCCCGCGAGCGGGGCATCCTCTGCCAGGGGCGCGGCTCGGCCGCCAACTCGACGGTATGCTTCGCGCTGGGCATCACCGAACTGGATCCGTCGCGCAGCAGGTTGTTGTTCGAGCGCTTCCTGTCCCGCGAGCGCAACGAGCCGCCGGACATCGACGTCGACTTCGAGCACGAGCGCCGCGAGGAAGTCATCCAGTACATCTTCAAGCGCTACGGCCGCGAGCGCGCCGCGCTCACTGCGGTGGTCAGCACCTACCATGGCGCCGGCGCGGTGCGCGACGTGGCCAAGGCCCTCGGCCTGCCGCCGGATCAGGTGAGCGCCCTGGCCGACTGCTGTGGCCGCTGGAGCGACAAGCCACCGGCCGCCGAGCGCTTGGTCGAGGCCGGTTTCGATCCGGAGAATCCCCTGCTGCGTCGGGTGCTGGCGCTGACCGGCGAGCTGATCGGCTTCCCCCGGCACCTTTCGCAGCACCCTGGCGGCTTCGTCATCTCCCAGGAGCCGCTGGCCAGCCTGGTGCCGGTGGAAAACGCCAGCATGGCCGAGCGGACGGTGATCCAGTGGGACAAGGACGACCTGGACCTGGTCGGCCTGCTCAAGGTCGATGTGCTGGCCCTGGGCATGCTCAGCGCGCTGCGCCGCTGCTTCGACCTGATCAAACACTACCGTGGCATGCACTGGACGCTGGCCAGCCTGCCCCAGGAAGACCCAGCGACCTACGCCATGATCAGCCGCGCCGACACCATCGGCGTGTTCCAGATCGAGTCGCGGGCGCAGATGGCCATGCTGCCGCGCCTGCGCCCGCAGACCTTCTACGACCTGGTGATCCAGGTGGCCATCGTGCGCCCCGGGCCGATCCAGGGCGACATGGTCCATCCCTACCTGCGTCGGCGCAACGGCGAGGAGCCGGTGCTCTACCCCTCCGACGAACTGGTACCGGTCTTCGAGCGCACCCTCGGCGTGCCGCTGTTCCAGGAACAGGTGATGGAGCTGGCGATGGTCGCCGCCGATTACACCCCGGGCGAGGCCGACGAACTGCGCCGCAGCATGGCGGCCTGGAAACGCCACGGCGGCCTGGAAAAACACCGCGAGCGCCTGACTTCGCGGATGCTCGCCAAGCAGTACGCACCGGAGTTCATCGCGCGCATCTTCGAGCAGATCAAGGGCTTCGGCAGCTACGGCTTTCCCGAATCTCACGCAGCCAGCTTCGCGCTGCTCAGCTATGCCAGCAGTTGGCTGAAATGCCACGAACCGGCGGCCTTCGCCTGCGCGCTGATCAACAGCTGGCCGATGGGTTTCTACAGTCCCGACCAGGTGCTGCAGGACGCTCGCCGGCATGACATCGAAGTGCGCCCGGTCGATGTGCGCCACAGCGGCTGGGATTGCGCCCTGGAAGATGCCGGCGGTCGGCAGCCGGCGATCCGCCTGGGGCTGCGGATGATTCGTGGCTTCCGGCAGGCCGATGCAGAGCGGATCGAGGCGACTCGCCAGACGCGACCGTTCACGGATATCGAAGACCTGAGCCTGCGCGCCGCTCTGGACGCCCGTGCCCGCGAACGCCTGGCCGATGCCGGGGCCCTGCGCGGCCTCGCCGGCCACCGCCACCGGGCGCGCTGGGCCGTGGCCGGAGTGGAACCCCAGCTGCCGCTGTTTGCCTCGGTATCCGCCGGTGAGGAAACACCGGTAAACCTGCCGCTGCCCACAGTGAGCGAGGAGTTGTTTACAGACTACGCAACCCTGGGCACTACCCTCGGCCCGCATCCGCTGGCGCTGCTGCGTGGTCAGCTCAAGACCATGCGCTGTCGCAGCTCCCGTGAATTGCGCGAGAGCGAACCCGGCCGGCCAACCAGCGTCGCCGGTCTGGTCATCGGCCGCCAACGCCCACAGACAGCCAGCGGCGTGATCTTCGTGACTCTGGAGGACGAGTTTGGGCTGATCAACGTAATCGTCTGGCACGACCTCGCCGAACGCCAACGACGGGTACTGGTGCAGTCGCAGATGCTGCGTATCGACGGCCATCTGGAAGCGGCAGATGGCATTCGCCATGTCATTGCCGGCCGGCTGACGGACCTCACCCCGCTACTGACCGGGCTGGAGGTGCGGAGTCGGGATTTTCAGTGACAGCCTTGTCGAAAAAAGCTGCAGTCGCTTTCCAGTGAGGCTGGCGAACGATGGTAAGCGTTCAGCCAAGTCACCTTCCGAACTCCAGCATTAAGGGCGATGGTGTCCGCGTATTTTTAAGCGGACGCGACCGTCCTTAATGTCAGGATT
>DATJDB010000181.1:0-12046 GCA_035497635.1 Pseudomonas sp.
ATCGTTATGGCTGGGACCGAAGCCCCCATGGGATGCGCCTGATACTAATCAGCCACCCCCCACCTCGCCAGCCGTACGACGGCTCTAGGACAAGCTGCGTGAGCGGAATACAATCTCCGTCACGTTATTGCCCGCGATTCCGATGCCAACCTGTCATTACCATCCCCTGCCGTACCAGGCCGATCCGACCGAGCACTTCGCCCGCATTCGTCATGCACCCGGCGCGGTATTGCTGGACAGTGGTCGGCCAGGCGCCGAGCGCGGACGGTATGACCTGCTGTCAGCCTGGCCATTGGCCTGTCTGAAGCCGTCACCTGACGAATCAGCCAAGGGCTACTTCGCGCGGCTGCGCGCAGCGTTGAGCGCGCTGGGCCCAGCCGATGCTCCGATGTCCCGCCCGCTGCCCTTCACCGGGGGGCTGATCGGTTATCTGTCCTATGACTTCGGCCGCCGTCTCGAGCCCATGCCCGAACAGGCCCGTGACGATCTCGGCTTCCCCGACGCACAACTGGGTCTGTACGCCTGGGCGCTGATTTCCGATCACCAGCTGCGCAGCACGCAACTGATGTTTCACCCCTCGTTCGATGCCTCGGAGCGTCAACGCCTGATCCAGCTGTTCACAGCCACGGCATCGACCGAAACCACCACCGCCTTCCGGCTGCTCGCGCCGTTTCAGGCCGATCAGAGCGCAGCGCAATACCAGCGCGCCGTGCAACGCATCCTCGATTACATCCGCGCCGGCGATTGCTATCAGGTGAATTACGCCCAGCGTTTCCGCGCCGCCTGCCAGGGCGATGCCTGGCAGGCCTATCTGGCCTTGCGCACCGCCTGTCCGACGCCCTTCTCCGGTTTCATCGGCGGTCCCGCTGGCGACATCCTCAGCCATTCGCCCGAGCGCTTTATCGAAGTGCGCAACGGCCAGGTAGAAACCCGGCCCATTAAAGGCACCCGGCCACGCGGCACGACGCCGGAAGACGATAGCCAGCAGGCCGACGCCCTGCTGGCCAGTGCCAAGGATCGTGCGGAAAATGTGATGATCGTCGACCTTTTGCGCAACGATCTGGGTCGCAGCTGCCGGACGGGCTCGGTGCGTGTACCCGAGCTGTTCGCCCTGGAGAGCTATCCCAACGTGCATCACCTGGTCAGCGCCGTCACCGGTGAACTGGCGGATGGCAAGGATGCGCTGGACCTGCTGGCCGGCAGCTTTCCCGGCGGTTCGATCACTGGTGCGCCAAAGATCCGCGCCATGCAGATCATCGACGAGCTGGAGCCGACCCGCCGTGCGCTGTATTGCGGCTCGTTGCTTTATCTGGACGTGCGCGGCGAGATGGACAGCTCCATCGCCATCCGCAGCCTGCTGGTCAAGGACGGGCACATCAGTTGCTGGGGCGGCGGCGGCATCGTCATGGATTCCGACTGGCAGGCCGAGTACCGGGAATCCATCGCCAAGGTCGAGGTACTGCTGCGCACACTGGAAGCACTGTGATCAGTACATCGCTTCGGCGACATTCCTGCCCCCTTCGGCCGGGATAAACCCGGCCCTACCCAACCAGCGTCCGAACCCTTGTGGGGCCGGCTTTATGCCGGCCAGCGGAGTCGAATGTCCTGCCTCGGCGTTCCATCGGCCAAACAGCTCCGGTCGCAGGCCGCCTGAGACGCGGCAAATGGTCCCAAATGTGACAACTCCGGCCGAACGCCTCTCGGCAGCGGCGTGCTGCTTGCTTAAACTGCGCCCTTGCTTCACATCTTTGAAGGATTCGCATGCCCAGCCTGAATCGCCTCATTCTGATCAACACCCACCTCAAGGGAGTGGTCGAGCTGGTCGTGGACGACCACACCAACATTTGCGGTACCAACGCCTCCGGCAAAACCACGCTGCAACGCCTGGTGCCGGTGTTCTATGGCGAGTACCCGAGCCGCGTGGTGCCGGCCACCCGCGACAGCTTCGAGCGCTGGTACCTGCCCACCGAGCAGAGCTTCATCGTTTACGAATACCAGCGCATGGACGACGAGCCCTGCCAGGCGATCCTGGCCACCAGCAGCGACGGCCGCGGCGTGGACTACCGGCTGGTGCACAAGGGTTTCGACCTGGAGGACTACATCCGCAGCCGCCAGGGCGACAGCATCGTCTGCCGCACCATGAACGAGCTGGGCCGGCACTTCCGCCAGACCGGCGTGACGGTCAGCAACCAGCTCAACACCCGCCAATACCGGGCGATCATCCAGAACGACCGCACGCTGCTGTCTACCGACAGCCAGCGCAGTGAACTACGCCAATTGGCCCGTCAGTTCTCCCTGTGCAGCGGCGAGCACAGCCTGCGGCATATCGAGAAGCTGGTGCGCGCCGTGCATTCACGCGAAGGCAAGATGGAAACCATCAAGTCGATGGTCGCCGCCATCCTCGAGGAGGACGGCGTTTCCCCGCCGACTACTGGCCTCAGTTCCCAGAAGGTCGAGGACTGGATTCGCGACAGCCAGTTGATCCAAGGCTTCGCCGACCTGCGCCCGGAGTTCGCCCGTCTGGAGCGCGACTTCCAGGAACTGCAAGGCTGCGAAGCACGCCTCAGCGGCCTGCTGCAAGCCTTCCGCACCGATGAGCCGCAACTGTTTGCCCGCCAGGAAACCCTGAAGAGCGAGCTGGAGCAGGTCGGCTTCGAACTCAATCGTCTGGAAGGCGACTGGAAAGAGCAGCGAGACGAACTGAACCTGGACCTGTCCCAGGTGCAGGCCCGCATCCAGAGCGACGAAGAACAGCTGAACCACATCGAAGAGCAGTACCAGCAGTATCTGGATTCCGACATCGACCAGGCCAAGGCCGATCTGGAGAAGCTCGACGGCTGGAAGCTGGAGCTGGACAACCTCAAGGAACGCCTTCGCCTGCTCACCGAGCAGCACGCCGACGTGCAGAACGCCTACCTGGAACGCAAGCAGGTCGTCCAGGAGCGCCAGCAGGAAGCGCTGGATCGCCTGCACGGGCAGGAAGGCAAGGTGCGCGACGAACTGGCCGCCCGCACCCAGCAGCAGCACGACGCGCTGAGCCAGTTGGACAAATCCTTCGCCAGCCGCCGCCAGGAGTCGGAAACCACCTACCGCGAGCAGAAACATGCCCGCGAGCTGGAGCGCAAGGATCACGAGCAGCGCATCAACCAGTTCGGCTACAGCGAAGAGGAAAGCCGCAGCCTGGACATCTTTGACCGTCGCCTGGAAGAGGCCGATGAGAAGCGCGACGCCGCCAGCCAGCAGGTCGAGACCCTGGTCCAGCAGGAACGCCAGTTGCTGCGCCAGCGCGAGGAACTCGCCCAGCAGCACCAGCAGGCGGCCCGCAAGGTGGCCGAACGCGAGCAGGAAAAGAACGCCGCCGAGCGCCTGCTCTACCCCGGCCAGCACACCCTGCTGGAATTCCTGCGCCGCGAGCAGCCGGGCTGGGAACAGCACCTGGGCAAGCTGATCGAACCAGGCCTGCTGCAGCGCACCGACCTCAAGCCCGGCCTGAGCGAAACCCCGGCCGACAGCTTCCACGGGCTGTGCCTCGATCTGGCCATGCTACCCACCCCCGAGCACGCCGCCGACGAAGCCGCCCTGCGCGCCCGCGTGCAGCTGGCCGAGGACAATCTGCAGGCCGCGCGCAATCAGCAGGAAGCGCTGGAAACCCAGCTGGCCGAACAGAACGCGGCGCTGGACGATCTCAACACCCGCCTGGTGCAGGCGCGTACCGAACTGCAACGCTGCAAGGACGACCGTCAGCGCCTGCGCGAAGAACGCACCGCCCTCAAGGAACGCCTCGATGCCGCGCTGGCCGAGCGCCGCCTGGAAGCGCGCAAGCAACTCAGTGCGCTGGACGAGAGCCTGACCCGTCTGACGGCCGAACACAGCGCGCTGCTCGACGAACTGGCCGAGCAGCACAAGGACGCGCGCCTGGAAGCCTCGGCCCATTGGCAACAGGTGATCCAGGATCTGGAGCTGCGCCTGGCGCAGCTGCGCGGCCAGATGGACGAGCAGCGCGCCCAGGGCAAGACCGAGCTGGCCGCCTGCGAAAGCTGGTACCAGAACGAGCTGAAATCCCGTGGCGTCGACGAAGCCCAACTGATCGAGCTGAAAAACGGCATCCGCCAGCGCGAACAGCGCATACGCGAAACCGAAGCGCTGCGTTCCGAGGTGCATCGGTACGAAGAGTGGTACGCGGTCATCTGGCTCAAGCGCAAACCACAGCTGCAGGACGATCTGGTCGCCCGCCGCGCCGAGGCCAGCGACCTCAAGCAGAAGCTCGACACCGCCACCCAGGCATACAAGAACCAGCGCGACCAGCTCGAACAGCAGCGCAAGCAGGGCCTGCAGCAGCAGGGCCAGATCAGCGACCAGCTGGACCTGCTCAAGGGCTTGCTGCGCCGCCTGGGTGAATGCAAGCTGCCGCGCGACGGGGTCAGCCCGGAAGGCGAACTGGACGAACGCCTGCGTCTCGGCCAGGAACTGCTGCACAGCCGCGAGGCGCTGATGACCACCATCAAGCAGCACGTCGACCGCTTCGACAGCCTGCTGGCCGGCAAGAGCGGCTCCAGCCTCACCGAGACCTGGGAGCGCGGCCGCGAAGAATGCACACTGGTCAGCGAGCGCGGCGTACCAACCCTGGATTACCGCCGGCTGGTGCCGGTACTGGCGCAACTGCTCAACGAACTGGTGCCGCAGAGCATCAAGGGGCTGCTGGAACAGGGACGCATCTTCGGCAAGGATCTGTACGACTACTTTGACGTGCTGGCTGACATCGACAAACGCATCGCCAGCCAGAGCGCGCGGATCACCCGCGAGGTCAGCGACGAGCTGTTTCTCGACGGCGTATCCAACTCGGCGGTGACCATCCGCTCGCGTATCACCGAACTGGAGTTCTGGCCGGAGCTGCGCAGCTTCGTGAACGCCTACCGCGAGTGGCAGGACAGCGGCTTCGCCGAACTGCCCGGCGAGGACTACACCGGCAGCATGCGCCGCGCCCTGGAAGTGCTTGGTCGTTCGGCGCTGACCAGCGGTATCGCGGGCCTACTGGAAATCGAGCTGCGCCTGCGCGAGGGCAACAGCGACCTGGTGATCCGTACCGACCGCCAGCTCAACGAGTCCTCCAGCCACGGCATGGCCTACCTGATCCTTTGCAAGTTCCTGCTGGCCTTCACCCGCCTGCTGCGCGGCGACGCGCCGGCGATGATCCACTGGCCGATCGATGAGCTGGGCACGTTGCACCACAACAACGTGAAGAAGATTTTCGATGCGTGCACCACCAACCGCATCCGCATCCTCGCCGCGTTCCCCAACCCGGATTCCGAGGTGCTGTCGCTGTTCAGCAACCGCTACATCGTCAACAAGCAGACCCGCCAGCTGCAGGTGGTCAAGCCGCGCCTGGATGTGATCGGCGAACGCCTGAAAGCCCGCCAGACCGAGGAGACTGCCTGATGCTTTCCAACAAGGGACAGGTCATCGAACGCCTGCTGCAGGGCAGTTTCATCTGCCGCACTACCGACGAGGAAGGCTGGCGGTTCTTGAAAAACGCGGCCAACCGCGAACAGGTGGATGACTACCTGAACACCCTCAACCGTGTGGTGGCCAGCGTCGGCAGCGGCGCCCAGGCCGAGGTGTTCTACTGCGCTTATCGTCAGCTCGGCGAAGGTGAGCGCAAGGTGGTCGGCCAGCAGTTCCGCGATGTCTGCAGCGCCCTCACCCCGTTGGTGGAGTGGCTGCTGCTGGTGCAGGAAGCCAGCGCCCAGGACGCGCCGCTCACCGAGGGCAGTCCGATTCGCCTGAACGAGCTACAGGGCATCGTCGAGGACACCCCGGCGTTTCGCGAGCAACTGGCGCGCATCAGCCACTACCGGCTGTTCGGCTCCACCAGCGCCAGCGTCGACGCGCAGATCAAGCAGGTGTTCAAGAAGCTCTGCGAGCTGGGCTACCTAGTGCGCCCCAACCCGGAAAAGCAGATTTATATCGGCACCGGCAAGCTGGATTACCTCTATGAAGTGATCCGCTTCATCGACGAGGCCGAAGGGCTGTCGCTGGAGGATCGCGCCGAGGCCGCCAGCCAGAGCAACCTGCTATGAGCGGCAATCTGCATCAGGCCGGTGTGCGTTTCCTGCGCCAGCTGGGCCGGCACGCCGAGCCGATCATGGATGCCTACTTGGCCGGCTCCATCGGTGACGAGGCGCTGGAGCCCGGCGTGCAGGAGCGGCTGGTCAAGGACGGAATTCTCTACCGCCCGGAGCCCGGCGCTGATCTGCACCTGCGGCGCAGCGTGCGCGCCCTGCTGGAAGAGGCGCTGAAAGACGATCGCAACCGGCAGATCGACGCCAACACCGGCGCCACCCTGGCCACCTTTCGCACGCTGGCCGCCCACTACACCGAGGCGCGCCACCAGGGCGACTTCGCCGCCGCCGACGCCTACCTCGCCGACCTGCGCGAACACGTCTACAGCTTCTGCGAAGGCCTGACCCACAGCATTCGCATGTTGTGGAGCCGCATCAACAACGAGTTCGGCTATGTCGGCAGCCTCAACGCCAAGATTCGCGAGAACGAACTGGCGCAGACCCAGGTCAGCGAACTGCTCGCCGGCCTCGAGCTGATCGATTTCCAGGACCTGGCGGACACCGCCGGTGACCTGCGCGAATTGCGCCGCCTGCTGGTCACCAGCCTGCAGCGCAGCGTCAGCGACAGCTACCTGGAGCTGGGCGTGGTACAGGCGCGCCTGCTCGATCTTCTCGGCCGCTTCCGTAAGATCCAGGGCCGCACCCGCCTGCTGCGCGGCTGGACCCTGCACATCGAGCAGCAGCCGGATTACCAGCCGGGCCAGCACACCGCCCTGCCGCAGATGCCGCAACTGCTCAATCTGGCCGAGTCGCTGCTCGCCCCCGCCGCGGTGGACATCCACGACAGCAACCAGGAAGCCGAGCTGCTGGCACTGGCCGCTCAGATCCGTGCCCAGCGCGAAGATCGCGCCCTGGTGGCTCTACCGGAAGCCGGCGAAACGTTGCTGGGCGAGGTGGAAAGCTTTGAAATACAGGCCAGTCCGATTCAGGACGCGGTGCAGGATTACCTCTGCCAGGTCATCGAGAGCGGCCAGCCGATCTCCGCGCTCGCTTGGCGTAGCGAACAACACCTGCCCTGGGACGCGGAAACCTGGCTGTATCAGGTCATCGGCGGCTACGAAGCGCTGCCCGACGAGCAGAAGGACTACTTCGAGCTGCTGCCCAAGGGCGAGGACCACCCGGTATTCAGCGGCAACTTCATCGTGCGGGATCTGGCGCTGTGTTTGTCCGCCTAGGCCGGAACCATGCCAACGCAGTTCATCACCTACTGCGCAACCAGTTGCTGGAGGTGCCCTACAACGCTGCCTGGCAGGACATACACCGAGCCTTCGAGTTGGGCCGGGTCGAACGTCGCCGCTTGATCTTCAGCCCGCGCGAACGCGAGCTACTGCGCGAAGAAGCCAAGCGGCAGTTCGGCTGGGATCTGATCAAGCCTCCTCCGAGCGAGGATCGCATCCAGGCGGCAACCCAGGCCATCGACGAAAAGCTCGCTCCGCAACGGCCGGATGATGGTTTCGTGCTGGCCAAGGGCGTTCTTCCTGTACCGCTGCCTGCCCTACCGACCGGCTGTGCATTACGGGTTTCGCTGGCTCACCTGAATCTGGCGGCGATCCACAGCGTGCTGGTGGTGGAGAATCTGGACTGCTTCGATCAGGTTCATCGTTTTCTGTTACCCGACGATCTCGGCGATGCGCTGGTGCTATATCGCGGTCATGGCGCCGCCACGCGCGGCATTCGACAGTTGCTGCAATGCTTGCCCGCCTCGGTTCCAGTTGTGGTCTTTCCGGACTATGACCCGGCGGGCCTGGTGATTGCTGCAACAATGACGGGCGCCAGCCATATGCTGGTGCCGCAGCTCTCCCCCGAGCTGCTGGCCAAAGGCAGCCGCGAGCATTTTCACAAACAGCATCTGCAAGCCAAACATTTGAACAGCAGTGCACTGGGCGGTTGGCAAGCGGTATGGGCAGAGATGAAACAGGGCGGGGTCAGCGTCAAGCAGCAGCATATGCTGGCGCTGGGCGCGCCGCTGCGCTGCATTTGCCGGTAGGGCGGTCAGCGTTGTTGGCCGCCGGGGTGGAATCTCGATTCGTGCCCGGCGAGATGCCGCAATGATGGACATGAACGGCGTTGTCCACCCTACGTCCTGGGTTTCTGTGGGGCCGGGTTTATCCTGGCCGACGGAGCCAGATTCCCCACCATGGCTTCGGGCCCGCTGCCGCTGGCCGGCATAAAGCCGGCCCCACAGGTGGACGGGATGGCGGGACACACAAAAAAGGCGGCCATTTGGGCCGCCTTCTGGTCTTACAGGCTCAGCGCCCGGTTCGACGCCTTGAGGAATTCCTGTTTCAGGTCCTCGTAGGTATGCACCGCCGGGAACTGCGGGAACTCGCGGATCACGTTGTCCGGGGCGTGGAACAGAATGCCGGCGTGGGCTTCGGACAGCATGGTGGTGTCGTTGTACGAATCACCGGCCGCGATCACGCGGTAGTAGAGGCTCTTGAAGGCGAGCACCGACTGACGCTTCGGGTCTTTCTGGCGCAGTTGGTAGCCCACTACGCGATCGGTCTCGTCGACGACCAGCTTGTGGCACAGCAGAGTCGGGAAGCCCAGTTGGCGCATCAGCGGCTGGGAGAATTCGTAGAAGGTGTCGGACAGGATCACCACCTGGAAGCGCTCGCGCAGCCAGTCGACGAACTCGACGGCGCCTTCCAGCGGCTTGAGGGTGGCGATGACTTCCTGGATGTCGCGCAGCTTAAGGCCGTGCTCATCGAGAATACGCAGACGCTGCTTCATCAGCACGTCGTAGTCGGGAATGTCCCGGGTGGTCGCCTTCAGCGCCTCGATACCGGTTTTTTCCGCAAACGCGATCCAGATTTCCGGGACCAGGACGCCTTCCAGGTCGAGACAAGCGATCTCCACGAGAACACTCCTAAGCGAGGTTTGAAAAGAAGGCGGCACTCTAGCCGCTCGGCAAATCCCGTGCAATCCATCCTTATAACCGGAACGCCACAACCTGCTCGCCTTGGTTATTTATGGCCATAGCAAGCAGTTTGCTAGGATTCCCGCCGCAGCGCGCGATCAGCGCCACGATCCTCGAGGAAGTCCGATGAATTACCCCTTGAATGTCGCCGAGCTGGCGACCCAGTACGCCACTTGCTCGCCGCAGGAAATTCTCAAGCTGGCCTTCAAGCATTTCGGCGACGAGTTGTGGATTTCCTTCAGCGGCGCCGAGGACGTCGTGCTGGTGGACATGGCCTGGAAGCTGAACAAGCAGGTCAAGGTGTTCAGCCTGGATACCGGGCGCTTGCATCCGGAGACCTACCGCTTCATCGAGCAGGTGCGCGAACACTATTCATTGCCCATCGAAGTCCTCAGCCCGGATCACGCGCGCCTGGAAGCCCTGGTGCGCGAGAAAGGCCTGTTCAGCTTCTACCAGGACGGCCATGGCGAATGCTGCGGCATCCGCAAGATCGAGCCGTTGCGCCGCAAGCTGGCCACGGTCAGCGCCTGGGCGACCGGCCAGCGCCGCGACCAGAGTCCCGGCACCCGCAGCCAGGTTGCCGTGCTGGAGCTGGACGCCGCCTTCTCGACAGCGGAACGGCCGCTGTACAAGTTCAATCCGCTGGCGCAGATGACCAGCGCCGAGGTGTGGGGCTACATCCGCATGCTGGAACTGCCCTACAACCCGTTGCACGAACGCGGCTTCATCAGCATCGGCTGCGAACCCTGCACCCGCCCGGTATTGCCCAACCAGCACGAGCGCGAAGGCCGCTGGTGGTGGGAAGAAGCCACCCAGAAGGAATGCGGCCTGCACGCCGGCAATCTGATTCACAAGGGGTGAAGCCCGAAAACCAGACAGCCGGCTTGCAAGCCGGCTGTCTGGTTTCTGCCGCATTGAAATCAGTACACCGGCAGCTCGGCATCGGTGAACAGTTCGTCCAGCTCGAGCTTGTTGCGGCACTGCATGGCCTTGGCCTGCATCTCGCGGGTCAGGTGCGGGGCGAAGGATTCGATGAAGTCGCTCATGAAGCCGCGCAGGAAGGTGCCGCGCCGGAAACCGATCTTGGTCACGCTGGACTCGAACAGCTCGCTGGCATCCAGGGTCACCAGATCGTCATCGTGCTCGTCCACCGCCATGTGCGCCACAATGCCCACGCCCAGCCCGAGGCGCACGTAGGTCTTGATCACGTCGGCATCCGCGGCGGTGAAGACCACCTTCGGCGACAAGCCGCGCCGGCTGAAGGCCTCGTCCAACTTGGAGCGCCCGGTGAAGCCGAACACGTAAGTGACGATGGGATGCTCGGCCAGCGCCTCCAGGGTGAGCTTGGGCAGCGTGCTCAGCGGATGCCCCTTGGGCACGATCACACAGCGGTTCCAGCGATAGCAGGGCATCATCACCAGGTCGCCGTACATCTCCAGGCCTTCGGTGGCGATGGCGAAATCCACCGTGCCGTCGGCGGCCATCTCGGCGATCTGCGTAGGCGAGCCCTGGTGCATATGCAGCGTCACGTCCGGGTAGCGCTTGATGAAACGATCGATGACCGGCGGCAACGCGTAGCGCGCCTGGGTGTGGGTGGTGGCGATGGACAGGTTGCCCTTCTTCTCGTTGGAGAATTCCTGGGCGATCTGCTTGATGCTCTCGACCTTGCGCAGGATCTCGCCGGCGGTTTGGATGATGAATTCCCCCGCCGGGGTAACGCGGGTCAGATGCTTGCCGCTGCGGGCGAAGACTTCGACACCCAGCTCGTCTTCCAGCAGGCGAATCTGTTTGCTGATGCCCGGCTGGGAGGTGTAGAGGCTCTGGGCCGTCGCCGAGACGTTCAAATCGTGATGCGCCACTTCCCAGATGTAGCGCAGTTGCTGAAGCTTCATGTCTGATCCTCTATCGACTCGGTCGCCGCCGTGCTTATAACCATATGGCGAGTATATGAGCAACGATTAAAGTCATTCAGCAATAGCCGTGCGACATAAAATCCGCCCGCCCTCCGCCGTGTCCCATTGTCGAGCCGAGGGCTGTCGCGTTATGGTTCGCCCCTCCCCGCCTCCGCGCATCCAGCTGTGCCCGCCAGGGGATGCCAGGCGGCCAGCTCCGTGAATACGAGTACCTCGATGGCTGATTTACCGATCAATGACCTGAACGTGGCTTCCAACGAAGCCCTGATCACTCCCGAGCAACTCAAACGCGAGATGCCGCTCAACGGGGCCGCCCTGCAGACCGTCAGCCACGGTCGCCAGGTGGTGCGCGATATTCTCGACGGCAAGGACCACCGCCTGTTCCTGGTGATCGGCCCCTGCTCGATTCACGATCTCAAGGCCGCCCTCGAATACGCCGAGCGCCTGAAGAAGCTGGCCGCCGAAGTATCCGACACTCTGTTCCTGGTGATGCGCGTGTACTTCGAGAAGCCGCGCACCACCGTGGGCTGGAAAGGCCTGATCAACGACCCCTACCTGGATGATTCCTTCAAGATCCAGGACGGCCTGAACATCGGTCGCCGCCTGTTGCTGGACCTGGCCGAGATGGGCCTGCCGACCGCCACCGAGGCGCTGGACCCGATTTCGCCCCAGTACCTGCAAGACCTGATCAGTTGGTCGGCCATCGGCGCGCGCACCACCGAATCCCAGACTCACCGGGAAATGGCCTCCGGCCTGTCCTCGGCGGTAGGTTTCAAGAACGGTACCGACGGCGGCCTGGCGGTGGCTATCAACGCCCTGCAGTCGGTTTCCAGCCCGCACCGCTTCCTGGGTATCAACCAGCAGGGCGCGGTTTCCATCGTCACCACCAAGGGCAACCCTTACGCCCACGTGGTGCTGCGCGGCGGCAACGGCAAGCCGAACTACGACTCGGTGAGCGTGGCCCTGTGCGAGCAGGAACTGAACAAGGGCGGTATCAAGCCGAACATCATGGTTGACTGCAGCCACGCCAATTCCAACAAGGACCCGGCCCTGCAGCCGCTGGTGATGGAAAACGTCGCCAACCAGATTGCCGA